>DATISK010000154.1:0-6122 GCA_035581545.1 Ornithinimicrobium sp.
AGGAGCAGATGAGTCATTGCCGAGCAGACTACCCCACGTCCATGACGTGGCGTCAAGCGGGCGGGCGGCGACCCCGAGGTCGACCACCCGCCCGCCCGCCGGCGCGCCCGGGGGCGCCGTGCCCTGTCGGGTCAGTCGGCGGAGGTGTAGATGGAGTGCAGGTCGGCCAGGTCGTAGGCCGTGAGGGTGTTCACGCCCGTCACGTGCGGGAGCATCAGGGAGTTGACGCCGGAGAGCCCGGTGGGGGCATGGTCGAGACCGACGCAGTGGCCGAGCTCGTGCATGAGGATGTTGGTCCGGTACATGTCGGTGCCGTGACCCTTCGGCGGCTTGTCGGTCAACGTGACGTGGCACCGGGTGATGTGCTCGCCCCCGTCGTAGTCGCCCTGCGCACGCCCGCCCACCTTGTCCTCGAGGCGGCCGGTGGTGACCGTGACGCAGGGGCCGTCGACGTCGGCGCAGGAGCTCGCCTTGCGGGGCGCCTCCTGGAGGGTGATCGGGGGCTGCGCGGCGTTCCACCTCGCGATCGCACCGGGCAGGTCGTAGGACTTGGTGCCCTGGTCGACGACCGTCAGGACGTCTCCTTCCCAGCCCTCGGTGTCGTGGACGAGGGCCTGCGCGGGCAGGGTGCCGGCGGTGAGGGCGTGGGCGGCGAGGGCCGTGGTGAGGGTGGCGCGCATGGGTGTGCTCCTTCGGTCAAGGGTGCCCGCCGTGCTGCTCCGGACCGTGGGCGCGGCTCGGTGGCGGGGCGCTTCGTCGCGCCGCGGACCGCCCGGCGACAGACCTGCGGGGACAAGCAGAGGCCCCGACCGTACGGCCGGGGCCCGTCGCCGTGCCTGGTCCCACCGAGTACTGGGCTCGGTGGAGGACGCGCTGCGATCCTGCCCCGCGGGGGTGGATGCCGCAAGGGCGACACGCCGGTGCGCCCGGGGTTGGCTGACCGGCACGCCCCGTCCGGGGGCGGGGAGCTCGGCCGACTAGCCGACCGCAGGGGTGACGACCGGTTTCCAGGGGGGTCGGGCGGCCTCGTAGGTGGTGATGTCGCTCTCGTGGCGCAGGGTCAGGGAGATGTCGTCCAGGCCGTTCTCCAGGCGCCAGGCGACGTAGTCGTCGACCTGGAACGGGGCGGTGACGTCGCCGCAGACCACCTGGCGGGCGGGCAGGTCGACGGTGATGGTGGTGCCCGGCTCGGCCTCGAGCTGCTTCCAGATGAGCTCGACGTCGCCCTGGTCCAGCTGGGCGGTGAGCAGACCGCCCTTGCCGGAGTTGCCGCGGAAGATGTCGGCGAACCTGCTGGAGAGGACGGCGCGGAAGCCGTACTGCTGCAGGGCCCAGACGGCGTGCTCGCGGCTGGAGCCGGTGCCGAAGTCGGGTCCGGCGACCAGCACCGAGCCGTCGGCGTAGACGGGCTGGTTGAGCACGAAGGCGGGGTCCTCGCGCCACCGGGCGAAGAGACCGTCCTCGAACCCGGTGCGGGAGACCCGCTTGAGGTAGTGCGCCGGGATGATCTGGTCGGTGTCGACGTTGGAGCGGCGCAGCGGGACGCCGACGCCGGTGTGCGTGCTGAACTTCTCCATCAGACCAGCGCCTCCTGCGCGTGCGGGGCCAGGTCGGCCGGGGAGGACAGCGTGCCGCGCACGGCGGTCGCCGCGGCGACCGCGGGGGAGACCAGGTGGGTGCGCCCGCGGGCGCCCTGGCGGCCCTCGAAGTTGCGGTTGGAGGTGGACGCGCAGCGCTCCTGCGGCGCCAGCTGGTCGGGGTTCATCCCCAGGCACATCGAGCACCCTGCCAGGCGCCACTCCCCGCCGGCCTGCAGGAAGACCTCGTCCAGGCCCTCCTCCTCGGCCTGCTGCCGCACGGCGTGCGAACCGGGCACGACCAGCAGGCGCACCCCCTCGGCCACGTGCCGCCCGCGCAGCACCTCGGCGGCCACGCGCAGGTCCTCGATCCGCCCGTTGGTGCACGAGCCCAGGAACACCGCGTCCACCCCGACCTGCCGCATCGGCGTGCCGGCCTGCAGACCCATGTAGTCCAGCGCCCGGCGGGCCGTCTCCTTGGCGTCGTCCTCGCCGAAGGACTCCGGGTCGGGCACCGCCTCGCCCAGCTGCACCGACTGGGCCGGGTTGGTGCCCCAGGTCACGTAGGGGCTCAGCGCGGCGGCGTCGAGGAACACCTCGGCGTCGAAGACCGCGTCCTCGTCGGTGCGCAGCTCGCGCCACGCCTCCACGGCCGCGTCCCAGTCGGCGCCGGCCGGCGCGTGCGGGCGGCCCTGCAGGTAGGCGAACGTCGTCTCGTCCGGAGCGACCATCCCGGCGCGGGCACCGGCCTCGATCGACATGTTGCAGATCGTCATCCGCCCCTCCATCGACAGCGCCTCGATCGCGCTGCCGCGGTACTCCAGCACGTAGCCCTGCCCGCCGCCGGTGCCGATCCGGTTGATCACCGCCAGGATGATGTCCTTGGCGCCCACCCCGGCCGGCAGCTGCCCCTCCACGGTGACCGCCATCGTGCGGAACGGGCGCAGCGACAGCGTCTGGGTGGCCAGCACGTGCTCCACCTCCGAGGTGCCGATCCCCAACGCCAGCGCCCCGAACGCCCCGTGGGTGGAGGTGTGCGAGTCGCCGCAGACGATCGTCATCCCCGGCTGCGTCAGCCCCAGCTCCGGACCGATGACGTGCACGATCCCCTGGCCCCGCCGCCCCCGCTCGTGGTGCACGATGCCGAACTGCTCGCAGTTGGCCTTCAACGCCTCCAGCTGGGTGCGCGACACCGGGTCGGTCACCGGACCCAGGGTGGTCGGCACGTTGTGGTCCTCGGTCGCCACCGTCAGGTCCGGCCGGCGCACACCCCGACCCGCCTGCCGCAACCCGTCGAAGGCCTGCGGACTGGTCACCTCGTGCACCAGGTGCAGATCGACGTAGAGCAGGTCGGGCTCACCCTCGGCGGAACGGACCACGTGCTGGCGCCACAGCTTCTCAGCCAACGTCAGGCCGGGCACGGGCAACCTCCTTCACCTCGGGGGCCGCGGGCGCCGGTCGGCCGCGCGGCGGGTGCTGCAAGAATGCAGCCACCATAACCCTCCGTCGCTGACGCGACGTCAACGTCTACTGCACGAGGTCCGCCATGCGTAGCCACACCCTTGCCGTCCTGCCCGGGGACGGGGTCGGTCCCGAGGTCACCCGCGCCGCCCTCGCGGTGCTCGACGCGGCCGAGTCCCGGTTCGGCTTCACCACGACGCGGACCGACGTCCCCCTCGGGGCGGACCACCACCTGGCCACGGGGGAGCTGCTCACCGACGAGGCCGCCGCCGAGCTCGACCGGCACGATGCGATCCTCTTCGGTGCGATCGGCAGCCCGAAGGTCACGCCGGGCGTCCTCGAGCGGGGCATCATCCTCGAGCTGCGCCGCCGGATGCAGCAGGCGATCAACCTGCGCCCGGTCCGGCTCTACGACGGCGTCCCCACCCCGATCGCCGGCCTGACGCCGGAGCGCTGCGACCTGGTGATCGTGCGGGAGAACACCGAGGGCGCCTACGTCGCCCAGGGGAGCACCGTGCACCGGGGCACCCCCGCCCGGGTGGCCGTCCAGGAGTCGGTCAACACCTGGTATGCGGTGGAGCGCGCGGTCGACTTCGCCTACCGCCTGGCCCAGCAGCGCCGTGGACGGCTGACCCTGTGCCACAAGACGAACGTGCTCGTCGAGGCGGGCGCGCTGTGGACCGACGTCCTCGCCGAGGTCGGGCGGCGCTACCCCGACGTGGAGACCGACTACGTCCACGTCGACGCCATGTGCATGCACCTGCCGGTCAGCCCCGAGCGCTTCGACGTGGTCGTGACCGACAACCTCTTCGGCGACATCGTCACCGACCTGGGGGCCGTCCTCCAGGGCGGGCTCGGGGTGGCCGCCAGCGGCAACCTCAACCTCGACGGCGCCCATCCCAGCATGTTCGAGCCCATCCACGGCTCGGCGCCCGACATCGCCGGACGGGGCTGGGCCAACCCGGCGGGGGTCTGCCTGTCCCTGGCGATGCTGCTCGGCCACCTCGGCGAGGGGGAGGCCGCGGCCGCGGTCGAGGCGGCCACCGCCTCCGTGCTCTCCGGCCTGCCGGCGATGGCGGGCGAGGGGAGGGGAGCGAGCACGCAGGAGCTGGGCGAGCGGATCGCCGAGGTGCTCGCCGGCGGGGGCGCCCCGCCGGTGGGGCGCAGCCTGATGGCCCAGCTGGCGGCCGTGGCCGCGCAGAGGGCGCAGCAGGGATGAGCTCCGCAGAGGCCGGGGCGGCGCTGTGGCCCGCCGAGGTCGTCGTCGACCTGGACGCCATCAGCGACAACGTGCGGACGCTGCGAGAGCGGGTCGGCGGCACCGAGCTGATGGCCGTCGTCAAGGCCGACGGCTACGGGCACGGCCTGCTGCCCTCGGCCCGGGCCGCGCTCGCCGGCGGAGCCTGCGCCCTCGGGGTCGCCCAGCCCACCGAGGCGCTGGCGCTGCGGGACGCCGGGATCACCGCACCCGTGCTCACCTGGCTCACCACGCCCGACCTGGACCTGCGGCCCCTCGTGGAGGCCGACGTCGAGGTCGCCGCGGTCGCGCCGTGGGGGCTGGCCGCCCTGGCGGCGGCGGCGCGGGAGAGCGGCCGCCCGGCGACGACCCAGCTGAAGGTGGACACCGGACTGGCGCGCAACGGCGCCTACGGCATACCCCTGCGTCCGGGGGACCTGCGCACGGACTGGACCGAGCTGGTCGAGGCAGCCGCCCGGCTGGAGGCCGAGGGGGTGCTGCGGGTGCGGGGGCTGTTCACCCACTTCGCCTACGCCGACGCGCCCCGGCACCCGACCGTGCGGGCCCAGCAGGAGGCCTTCGCCGACGCCGTCACGGTGGCCGAGCGGGCCGGCCTGAGGCCCGAGGTCCGCCACATGTCCAACTCCGCCGCGACCCTGACCACCCCCGAGGCCTCGTGGGACATGGTGCGTCCGGGGCTGGCGGTCTACGGGCTCTCGCCGGTGCCGGACCTGTCGTCGGCGGAGGAGCTGGGGCTGCGCCCCGCCATGCGGGTCGCCGCCCGGGTCGCGGTCGCCAAGCGGGTGCCGGCCGGACAGGGCGTGTCCTACGGCCACACCTACACCACGCCGCGAGAGACGACCGTCGTCGACGTCCCGCTGGGCTATGCGGACGGGGTTCCGCGGCACGGGTCGAACCGGGCCCCCGTGCAGGTGCGGGGACGACGGTTCGGCATCGCGGGACGGGTGTGCATGGACCAGTTCGTCGTCGACGTCGGCGACCTGGACGTGGAGGCGGGCGAGGAGGTCGTGCTCTTCGGCGCGGGGGACGACGGCGAGCCCACCGCCCAGGACTGGGCGGAGGCGGCCGGCACGATCTCCTACGAGATCGTCACCCGGTTCGGGCCGCGGGTGCCGCGCCGCTACCTCGGTGGCCCGGCGTGACGGGCGGCCGCCGGCTGGTGCTCCCGAGCGACGACGACACCCGTGCGCTGGGGGAGTCGCTCGGCAGGGTCCTGCGGGCCGGTGACCTCGTCGTGCTCACGGGTGACCTGGGGGCCGGCAAGACCACCCTCACCCAGGGCCTGGCCCACGGACTGGGGGTGCGGGGGCCGATCACCTCGCCGACCTTCGTCATCGCGCGGGTGCACCCCTCCCTCGTGGGTGGGCCCGCGCTGGTCCACGCCGACGCCTACCGCCTGGGCGGGGAGGCCGAGCTGGACGACCTCGACCTGGACGAGACCCTCGAGGACTCGGTCACCGTGGTGGAGTGGGGGCACGGGCTCGCGGAGCACCTCGCGGACGACCGGCTGG
The DNA here is from genome assembly GCA_035581545.1 of Ornithinimicrobium sp. Lineage (GTDB taxonomy): Bacteria > Actinomycetota > Actinomycetes > Actinomycetales > Dermatophilaceae > Ornithinicoccus. The sequence goes on from DATISK010000154.1 coordinate 5,808, forward strand.
AGGTCGTCCTGGAGCGGTCCGGGAGCGGCGAGGCCGACCAGCAGACCCGCACGGCCACGCTCCTGGGGCACGGGTCCCGGTGGGCGGGGGTCGACCTGCCGGGTCCCGCGTAGGCTGGCCGGCATGGCAACCGGCAGGATCCTCGTCGTGTGCACCGGCAACGTGTGCCGGTCCCCGCTCGTCGAGCGGCTGCTCCAGGACGGCCTGGACGAGCGGTGGGGGACCGGGCGGTTCGTGGTGCGCTCGGCGGGCACCGGTGCGCTGGTCGACCACCCGATGGACGAGCGGTCCGCCGAGGTGCTGACGGGACTGGGC
>DATISK010000155.1:0-5444 GCA_035581545.1 Ornithinimicrobium sp.
CGTCGCCCGTTTCCAGCCGCTCCACGCCCGGCCGTTCCGCCGCGAGGTCCTGGCCGAGGCCGATGTCGACGATCCGCAGCCGACCCACGGCCCGGGCGGTGGTCGGGAGGAGGTGGACCGGCTTGGCCACGCCGAAGGTGACCGTGACGTCGGCGGGCAGCACGTCCTCCACCGCCTCCTCGCCCGCGGGGTCCGTGCCGCTGGGCAGGTCGACGGCCAGCACGACGGGGCGGTCGGGTCCGGCCGTCAGGGCGTGCGCGGCGGCGGCCATCGCCCCGCGCAGCCCCGGACGGCCCCCGATGCCGAGCAGGCCGTCCACGACGAGGTCGGCCGAGGCGAGCAGCTCCAGCGCCTGCGGCTCCAGGCGACCGGCGGCCGGGTCCACGAGGGTCACCGGGCAGCCGGCCGCGAGCGCCGCCTCCAGCCCCTGCGGGTGCAGCCGGGAGGCGATCCCGAGGACGGCGACCGCGGGGACGGAGCGGGGGCCGGGGCCGGCGCCGGGGGCGGCCCCGTCGCCGTGGCCGGCGAGGAGCGCGGCCGCCCACAGGGCGTCTCCCCCGTTGTCGCCGGGCCCGGCGAGGACGAGCACGGACCGGGCACCCAGCTGCCCGGCCAGGGCGCGGACCTCGACGGCCAGACCGCGGGCCGCCCGCTGCATGAGCTCGCCCTCCGGCAGCCGGGACCGCACCCGGTCCTCGACCTCGCGGACCGTGGCGACGGCATACCCCTCGATCATCGCTGCCCCCTGCTCAGGTGGACCCGTGGTCCCGCCGGCGGTGCCGGCCGGGTCGGGAGCTCATCCGGTGCCCTCGGCGACCACCACGGCGGAGGCCACGCCGGCGTCGTGGGAGAGCGAGACGTGCAGGTGCGCCACGCCCAGCTCGTCGGCCCGGGCCCGCACGGTGCCCTGCGTGCGCAGGTGCGGGCGGCCCGTGCTGTCCCGGACCACCCACGCGTCGGTCCAGCGCAGCCCGACCGGTGCTCCCAGGGCCTTGGCGAGCGCTTCCTTGGCGGCGAACCGCGCCGCCAGGGACTCGGCGCGCAGCCCGAGCTCCTCCTCGGTGAACAGCCGGGGTCCCAGCCGCGGCGTGTCCTGCAGCCGGCGGGAGAAGCGGTCGATGTCGACCACGTCGATGCCGACCCCGACGATCATCGCGTCGGGCTCACTCGACGGTGACGGACTTGGCCAGGTTGCGCGGCTGATCCACGTCCAGCCCCTTGGCGGTCGAGAGGTGCAGCGCGAAGACCTGCAGCGGGACCACCGTGAGCAGCGGGGCCAGCAGGGGGGAGGTCCGGGGCACCCGGATGACCTCGTCGGCGAAGGGCACCACGTCCTCGTCCCCCTCCTCGGCGATGACGAGGGTGCGGGCGCCGCGGGCGCGGATCTCCTGGATGTTGGAGACGACCTTGCCGTGCAGCCCGTGCTCGCTGCTGGGCGAGGGGACGATGACGAAGACCGGCTGCCCGGGCTCGATGAGGGCGATCGGGCCGTGCTTGAGCTCACCGGCGGCGAACCCCTCGGCGTGGAGGTAGGCCAGCTCCTTGAGCTTCAGCGCCCCCTCCATCGCGACCGGGTAGCCGACGTGGCGACCGAGGAAGAGGACCGAGCGCGAGTCGGCCATGAAGTAGGCGATCTCCTTGACCCGGTCCATCGTGGTGAGCAGCTGCTCGATCTTGGCCGGCACCCCCTGCAGCTCGGCCATGATCTCGGCGGCGTCGCGCCCGTAGCTCTCGCCGCGCAGGGAGGCCAGGTAGAGCCCGAGGATGTAGCTGGCGGTGATCTGGGCGAGGAAGGCCTTGGTGGAGGCGACGGCGATCTCCGGCCCGGCGTGGGTGTAGAGGACGGCGTCCGACTCCCGCGGGATGGTCGACCCGTGGGTGTTGCAGATCGAGACCGTCCTGGCCCCCAGCTCCTTGGCGTGCCGCACCGCCATGAGCGTGTCCATGGTCTCGCCGGACTGGGAGATCGAGACGACCAGGGTGTGCGCGTCGATCACCGGGTCGCGGTAGCGGAACTCGTGGGCCAGCTCGACCTCGACCGGGATCCGGGTCCAGCGCTCGATGGCGTACTTGGCCACCATGCCGGCGTAGGCCGCGGTGCCGCAGGCGACGATGACGATCTTGGTGACCGCACGCAGGTCGTCCTCCTCGATGTGCAGCTCGTCGAGGCGCAGGTTCCCCTCGGCGTCCGTGCGGCCCAGGAGGGTGTCGGCCACCGCGTGCGGCTGGTCGTTGATCTCCTTCTCCATGAAGGTGTCGTAGCCGCTCTTCTCGGCGGCGGCGGCGTCCCAGGTGACCTCGTAGGCCTTGCCGTCGGACGGCGTGCCGTCGAAGTTGCTGACCTCGTAGGTGTCCGGGGTGATCGTCACGATCTGGTCCTGGCCCAGCTCCAGCGCGTGCCGGGTGTGCCCGATGAAGGCGGCGACGTCGGAGCCCAGGAAGTTCTCCCCCTCGCCCAGACCGACGACGAGCGGGGAGTTGCGCCGCGCCCCCACGACGGTGTGCGGCTGGTCGGAGTGCACCGCGAGCAGGGTGAAGGCGCCCTGCAGGCGGGCCACCACCTCGCGCATCGCCGCGGTCAGGTCACCGGTGCGCGCGAAGGCCTCGTCCAGCAGGTGGGCCACGACCTCGGTGTCGGTCTCGGAGGTGAACTCCACCCCCTCCTGAAGCAGGGCGGTCTTGAGGGCGTGGAAGTTCTCGATGATCCCGTTGTGCACCAGGGCCAGCTTGCCGTCGCGGCCACCCCGGTGGGGATGGGCGTTCTGGTCGGTGGGCCCGCCGTGGGTGGCCCACCGGGTGTGCCCGATCGCGGTCGCCGTCTCGGCCACCGGGGCGTCCACCAGCGCGGAGCGCAGGTTGGCGAGCTTGCCCGCCCGCTTGCGCGTCTGCACGACGCCCTCCCCGACCACGGCGACCCCTGCAGAGTCGTACCCGCGGTACTCCAGCCGGCCGAGGCCCTCCATCACGACGTCGAGCGCCGTCCCGTCCACACGGGGGCCCACGTATCCCACGATTCCACACATGCGCCCCAGCCTACGTCCTGCCCGGAGCAGCCCCGCTGCGGACACCCGGCCGGACCGTGGCGCAGGGTCGGCACCGCCGCGCACGGCGGGTGCGACAATGCCGCGCATGGCCTCCCATCCCTCCGGCCCCACGATCCCCTCCCCCTACGTCGAGCTGGACCGCGGCGACTGGGCCCGGTTGCGGGAGGAGCACCCGATGCACCTCGACGCCGCCGAGATCGAGCGCCTGCGGGGGCTCGGGGAGCGCCTCGACATGGCCGAGGTCGAGCAGGTCTACCTGCCGATCAGCCGACTGCTGTCCTTCTACGAGCAGGCCACCGCACGGCTGCACCAGGTCACGACCGACTTCCTCGACGAGCGGGCCGCCCGCACCCCGTTCCTCATCGGCGTGGCCGGGTCGGTCGCCGTCGGCAAGTCGACGACGGCCCGCATCCTGGCCGAGCTCATCCGCCGGTGGGACACCCAGCCGTCCGTGGAGCTGGTGACCACCGACGGGTTCCTCTACCCCAACGCGGTGCTCGAACGCCGCAGCCTCATGGGTCGCAAGGGGTTCCCTGAGTCCTACGACCGTCGGGCGCTGCTGCGCTTCGTCAGCGAGGTCAAGTCGGGACGGGCAGAGGTGCGCGCGCCGGTCTACAGCCACCTGGTCTACGACATCGTCCCGGGCGAGCAGCTCGTCGTACGGCGGCCCGACGTGCTCATCGTGGAGGGGCTCAACGTCCTGCAGCCACCACGCCCCCACCCCAACGGTCGCAGTCCGGGGCTGGCGATCAGCGACTTCTTCGACTTCTCCGTCTACGTCGACGCGCACTTCGGTGACATCAAGCGGTGGTACGTCGAGCGTTTCCTGTCCCTGCGGGAGACGGCGTTCGCCGATCCGGAGTCCCACTTCCACCGCTACGCCTCGCTCAGCGACGAGGCCGCGGTCGACGTCGCCGTCGACATCTGGGACTCGATCAACGCCCCCAACCTGGTGGAGAACATCCTTCCCACCCGCAGCCGGGCCACGCTGGTCCTGCTCAAGGGGGCCGACCACACGGTCGACCGGGTGCGGCTGCGGCGGCTCTAAGGACACGGCGCCCGGTCGCCGCGGAGGGGGCGTCGGGCGGGCCGGGGCCCTCAGAGGTCGGCGTAGCGGGCCCGGGCGAAGCTGTAGAACCCGTAGAGCGCCAGACCGCCGGCGACGGCGAGCAGGAGCGCGGTGCCCAGCGGCTGGGCAGCCAGCATCTTCAGGGCGCCGTCGAGCCCGGAGGACTCCTCCGGGTCGGCCTGGACCGCGGCCACCCCGAAGAGTCCGCCGACGATGGTCAGGGCCACCCCCTTGGCCGCGTACCCGACGGTGCCGGTCAGCTCCACCCCCCGGTCGAGCGCCTCCTGGTGGCTCGGCCGCAGGTCCTCGAGGAACGTGCGGCTCAGGCCCTTGTAGACGTGGTAGACGCCGCCGGCCACGACCCCGAGTCCGACCACGCCCACGAGGGCCCGGCCGAGCGGGACCTGCAGGAGGGCCGCGGTGAGTCCGGCGCTGGCCTCACCACCCCCACCGCCGCCGCCCGTGGCGAACGGGAGGGTGGTCACGCCGAGCGCCCCGTAGAGGACCGCCCGGCCCGCCGCCTTCGCCCGGTCCTTGCCGTCGCCGCCCCCCAGCATCGCGTCGAGGACCTGCCAGAGCGCCAGGGCGAGGAATCCGACCACGCAGGCCCACAGCAGCACGGAGCCCGCCGGTGCGGACCGCAGGGCGGCCAGTGCACCGTCCTGGTCCGCCTCTCCCCCGCCACCCAGCGCGACGCGCCCGGCGATCCAGCCGATCATCAGGTGGATCAGACCACTGGCCGCGAATCCGGCACGGGCGACCCGCCGCAGCCACGGGTGGTCGGCGAGCCGGCGGGCCGTCCGACCTGCGGCGCCCTGCACCGGAACGTCGTTCACGCCGCCACGATGACACAGACCCCCGCTCGCCGTGCGAGCAGGGGTCCGGGTCGGGCGTCAGGTGAGCCGGGTGGCTCAGTACCAGTTGACGGCCTGGGAGTGGGCCCAGGCGTTGCACGGGGAGCCGTAGCGGCCGGAGATGTAGCCCAGGCCCCACGAGATCTGGGTGGCGGGGTTGGTCTGCCAGTCCGCGCCGGCCGTCGCCATCTTGTTGCCGGGCAGGGACTGCGGGATCCCGTAGGCGCCGGACGAGGCGTTCATCGCCGTGTGGTTCCAGCCCGACTCCTTCATCCACAGCGAGTCCAGGCAGCCCCACTGGTCGTCGCCCCAGCCGTAGCTGGACAGCATCGACCGGGCGATGGAACGGGCGTCTCCGCCGGCCACCGGCTGCGGTGCGGGCTGCGGCGCGGGCTGCGGAGCCGGCTGCTGGGCGGGCTGGGGGGCCGGCTCACGGGCTGCGGACCGGGAGGCCGCCTGCGGCTCGGTCCGGGTGGC
>DATISK010000156.1:0-11036 GCA_035581545.1 Ornithinimicrobium sp.
TGCCCCGCCGGCCGGTGCTGCGTCGCCGCGCGGCGAGCGCACCGGCTGCCCGCCGCGACAGCGTCCGCGGGACCACGCGGAGCAGACCCACGACCCCCGTGTAGATGGCCGACGGCACCGAGACCACGCGGCCACGGGCGACGTCGTCCAGGGCCGTGCGGACCACGTCCGGGGCCTCCAGCCACAGCGCCTCGGGCAGCCGGGACATGTTCATCTCCGCCCGCTGGTGGAACTCCGTGCGCACGAAGCCCGGACAGACGGCCGTCACCGTGACCCCGTACGGGGCCAGCTCGGTGGCGAGCGCCTCGGAGAGGACCGTGACGTAGGACTTGATGGCCGAGTAGTGGCCCATCACCGCGAACGAGGCCACCGAGGAGACGTTGAGGACCGCCCCGCGCCGCCGGTCCCGCATCGCGCCGCCCGCCGCGTGCGAGAGCACCATGACGGCGCGGACCATGACGTCGAGGGCGCGTTCCTCCTCGGCCAGGTCACCACGGACGAAGCCCCGACGCGACCCGAACCCGGCGTTGTTGACCAGGAGGTCGACGGGTCGGTCGGGGTCGCTGACCCGCACGGCCACCTCCTGCAGCTGGTCGCGGTCCGCGAGGTCGGCGACGAGCACCTCCACCGCGACCCCGTGCCCGGAGCGCAGGTCCGCGGCGGCGGCCTCCAGCCGGCCCCGGTCTCGGGCCACGAGGACCACGTCGTGCCCGCGACCGGCCAGCTGTCGCGCGAACTCCAGACCCAGGCCGGACGAGGCCCCCGTCACCAGTGCCGTTCCCATGACGCTCAAGCCTAGGTGACCGGCCCCCCGCCCCGAGCCGTGCGGATAGGCTCAGGCCCGTGCCCCGACCCGCCTTCGAGCTGGACCTGCTGGTCCCCGGGTCCCCGCAGGACGTCTGGACGCGGCTGTGGGACCTGGAGCGCCATACCCGCGCAGTTCCCCTCACCCTGGTCCGCGGCGCCGCGCCGCAGCAGGGGGTCACCTTCGTCGCCCGCACGAGCGTGGGCCCCCTCGGCTTCGACGACGTGATGCAGGTCCGGGTCTGGGACCCGCCGCACCGGGCCGTGGTCGTCAAGGTCGGCCGCGTGCTCGGCGGGACGATCGAGGCCCGGCTCACGACGGACGGCGGCGGTCGCACCCGGCTGCACTGGCGCCAGGAGGTGGCCGCCACGGGGGTCCCGGACGTGCTCGCCAGGCTGGCCGTCCCGGCGGTCGCGGCCGGCTACCGGCGGGCGCTGCGGCAGATCACCGCCGCCGGGTAGGACCGCAGGTGGGCCGCGGGCCGCCGACTAGGGTGGCCCCCGTGCGCCTCGCGACCTGGAACTGCAACTCCATCCGCTCCCGCGTCGACCGTGCGGTCGCCTTCCTCGAACGGCACGACGTCGACGTGCTCGCCCTGCAGGAGACCAAGTGCAAGGACGAGCAGTTCCCGCTGCTGCCGTTCGAGGTGGCCGGGTACGAGGTGGCCCACGTCGGGCACAACCAGTGGAACGGGGTGGCCGTCGTCTCCCGGGTGGGTCTGGACGACGTGCAGGTCGGCTTCGAGGGGATGCCGACGTGGGGGGACGGGGAGGACGCGGCCCGCGAGGCCCGTGCGATCTCCGCCGTCTGCGGCGGGGTGCGGGTGTGGTCGCTCTACGTGCCCAACGGGCGCAGCCTGGAGGACCCGCACCTGCTCTACAAGCTCGACTGGCTCGCCGCCCTGCGCGAGGCCGGTGCCGGATGGCTCGCCCGGGACCCGCAGGCGCAGATCGCGCTGACCGGCGACTGGAACATCGCCCCCACCGACGAGGACGTCTGGTCGGTGGAGCACTACCTGGGCCGGACGCACACCTCTGCGGCCGAACGGGCCGCCTTCTCCGCCGTCGTGGACGCCGGCTACTCCGACGTCGTGCGTCCCCACGCGCCCGGCCCGGGCACCTACACGTACTGGGACTACACCCAGCTGGCCTTCCCCAAGCGCCGGGGGATGCGGATCGACTTCTGCCTGGCCTCGCCGGCCCTGGCCGGGCGGGAGGACGGCGCTTTCATCGACCGGGAGGAGCGCAAGGGCAAGGGCGCCAGCGACCACGCGCCGGTGGTCGTGGACCTGGCCGGTTGAGCGCGGCGGGGCCGGTCAGCGCCGCCGGGTCCCCAGCAGCGCCAGCGGCAGGGTGAGCAGGCACAGCAGCGCGGTGATCCCCATGCCCGCGCCGAAGCCGGCGCCGACGGCGACCCAGCCGACCAGGAGGGCACCGGTGGCCGTGCCGGTGTCGAACCCGGCGTTCCAGACCGCGCTGGCCGCACCCACCCGGCGCGGTCCCGCGGCGGCGAACGCCTGCAGCATGGTGAGGTTCTGCAGCGCCCCGTAGGCCACGCCGACCAGGCCGCAGGCGACCACCCACGGCAGCACCCGGGCCGGCGGCACCGGCTCGCGCACCAGCAGGGCGACGGCGCCCAGGGCGACGGCCGCCAGCAGGACGAACGGCCACACGAGGCGGTCGATCGGCACCCGGTCGCTCAGGCCGCCGATCCGCCACCGCGTCAGCGAGGTCGCCAGGCCCATCGCGAAGAGTCCCGACGCCCCCAGCCAGGGCACGGCGACCAGCTGCGGGGCGAAGGTGATGACGGCCCCGCCGGCGAGCGTGACGGCGAGCAGCACGAAGGTCGGCGGCAGCAGGGCGAGGTAGGTGGTCGGGCCGGCGGGCGCACCGGGCACCTCCCGGTGACGGGGGTCGTGCGTGGAGCGCCGGGGCAGGGAGCGGGCCAGGACGACGGCGGCCGGCACGCCCACGAGCGGCAGTGCGCCCACCCAGAAGGCCGGCGCGAAGCCGACGGCCTGGGAGACCCAGCCGCCGAGCGGCATGAGCAGCACGTTGGGCACCGAGAGCGAGAGGGAGTAGGCGCCGACGGCGGCACCCCGGCGTCGACGGTCGACGAGCAGCACCGCCGCGGCGCTCCCGGCCACGGTCAGCACGCCGAAGCCCACGCCGCGCACGGCCGAGAGCAGGAGGGTGACGAGCAGGTCTCCGGTGAGCAGGTGCAGCACCGAGGGCAGGCCGAGGAGCAGCAGGCCCCCGCCGAGCACGGGGCCCCACCCCCACCGTCCGATCGCGCCGGGCACGGCGAACTGGGTGGCCACGGTGGACCCGAGCAGGACGAAGTTGACCAGGCCCGCACCCGCGCTGTCCGACCCGGACTCGACCACCCACAGCGGCGCGACCGGCAGGAGCACGGCGTAGCCGGAGAACCCGGTGAAGGCGACGACGGCCAGCGCGAGCATGCCCGGCACCGCCCAGATGCCGCCCGGCCCACCGGGACCGTCGGGGACGGGGGCGGGGCTGGGACGGGCGCCCGTCACCCGCGTCCGGCCCTGGCGGCCGCCTTCTTCTCCTTCTTCCAGGAACGCACCTTCTCCAGCGACCCGGGGTCGGTGACGTCGGCGATCGACATGTGCACGTCGTCACGCCCGTAGTCCCCGGCCGCCTCGCGCCAGCCGTCGGCGGCCAGTCCGCGCTGCTTGCCCAGCAGCGCGAGGAAGATGCGCGCCTTCTGGTCGCCGAAGCCGGGCAGCTTCTTCAGCCGCGCCAGGATCTCCCGCCCGTCCGGGTCGCCCTCGGTCCAGATGGCGGCGGCGTCCCCGCCGTGGTCCTGCACGACCGCGGCCGCCAGGTCGTGCACCCGCTGCCCCATCGACCGCGGGAACCGGTGCACGGCCGGCGGGGTCGCGCAGAGGGCGACGAACTCCTCGGGGTCGGTCGCCGCGATCGTGGCCGGGTCGATCGAACCGAGCCGCTCGACGATCTTGCGGGGGCCGTCGAAGGCCACCTCCATGGGGATCTGCTGGTCCAGCAGCATCCCGGTGAGCAGGGCGAACGGGTGCTCGTCGAGGATCCGGTCGGCCTCGGGGTCACCGACGAGGTGGAGGGTCTGGCTCATGGCCCGATGGTATGCCGTCCCTCCGGGGGCTGGGGCGCGGCGCCCTCCCGGGGCCGGTGCCCGACGGGCCGCGTGCCCAGGGTCAGCGCGACGACGGCCGCCAGGGCGGCCGCCACCCCCGCCCCGGTGAGGACGGTCTGGACCTGGACCACGGCGGCGTCGAGCAGGGCGTCGGCGTCGGTCGGGTCGGTCAGGGCGGCCACCTCGAGGTGGAAGCGGCGCAGGCCCCAGGAGGTGAGCAGCGCGAGGCCGAGCACCATCCCGACCATCCGGGCGACGACCACGAGCGAGCTGACCGTCCCGTGGCCGTCGGCGCGGGCGTCGGCCAGCGCGGCGTCGTTGACCGGCGCGATCGCCAGTCCGACGCCCAGCCCCGCGCCCACGAGCGGCAGGGTGGTGGCGATCACGTCCTCCAGGCTCCCGCGCTCCCAGCGGGCCATCGCCAGGATCGAGACGGCCGCCAGGGCCAGCGCGGGGGCGGCCACCACCGCCGGCCCGAGCCGCCGCAGCAGCCATCCGCCGAGGACGGCCCCGACCGGGACGGCGACGAGGAAGCGCACGAGGACCAGGGCCGCGTCGGTCTCGTCGCTGCCCTGGGTCAGGCGGGACAGCAGGGGCACGTCGACGACGACGGCCACGATGGCGGCGCCCACCAGCAGGCTGGCCGCCAGGGCCGGCCACACCCGGCGACGCACCACGCCGCGGGGGACCAGGGGGGCGGGGGCGAGCCGTTGCCGCAGGACGAAGCCGACGACCGCCAGCACCCCCACCGGCAGCAGCCAGGTGCCCCACGGGCCGAGCACCTCGGTCTCGGGGTCGGCGGTGGAGAAGGTCAGCACGAGCGCTCCCAGGGCGACGGCCAGGAGCGCCGCCCCCGGCAGGTCGGCCCGCAGGAGCAGGGGGAGCCACCTCCGCCCGGTCAGGGCGGCCAGCGCCACCCACGCCCCGGCCGCCGCCACCCCGAGGGGGGTGAGCGCCCGCGAGCCGGAGTCCGGGTCGAGCGGGACGAACGGGCCGCCCAGCGCCACCGAGCTGGTGAGCGACTCCGGTGCCCAGAGCGTCAGGACGCTCAGGACGGCGGCGAGCAGGGCCAGCAGGACGGTGGCCCCCCGGGCCGGGGCCGGTCCACGGGGGCGGCTGCGGCGGGTGGGAGGCCCCAGCCGCCGGACCCCCACGAGGCAGGCCGTCCCCAGGACCACGTTGAGCCAGAAGATCGCCCGCCAGTCGGCCACCACGAGGACGAGGGCCCCCAGCAGCGGACCCAGCACCGCCCCCAGCTCCTGCACCCCACCGACGACCCCGAGCGGCAGCCCGCGACGACCGGGCGGCCACAGGTCGGCGACCAGCGCCAGGGTGGCCGGGACCAGCCCTCCTCCGCCCAACCCCTGCAGGAAGCGTCCGGCCACCATCACCGGCAGCTCCACGGACACCGCGGTGACCGCCGACCCCACGACGAGCACCACGAGGCACCACAGCAGGATCTGCCGGCGGTCGACGAGGTCGGACAGTCGGCCGATGAGCGGCAGCACCGCGACGTAGCCCAGCAGGAACCCGGAGATGATGGGTGTCCCGCGCTGCAGCGACTCGATCCCCACCCCGACGCCGGCCATCATGTCCGTCAGCGCGAGCACCACGACGTAGGTGTCGGCCGCCGCCAGCGCCACCGCGGCGGACGCGACGGCCAGCAGGAGGCGTGCCTGCCGGTCGGGAGCCGGCGACGGGTGGTGGGCGGCCGCCCGCTCCCCGGGGTCCACGTCAGGGCCTGGTCACCGTGACCGGCTCGCCGTAGCCGTCGAGCGTGAGGGTGTAGGTCGAGGTGGCCGGCGGGTAGAACGGTCCGGTGATCTCCACGGTGCGCAGCTGCCACCCGTCCTCGACCAGGCCGTAGACGACGTCGAAGGTGGCCGCCTCGTCGCCGGCGCCCAGCAGGTCGACCACGGCCTCCCCCGGCAGCGTCCCGTCCACGAGCAGGAGGAGCTCGCTGCCCTCACGGGTCTGCTCACCCAGCTCGGCGTCCTGGGTCTGCTCCAGCAGGTCGGCCAGCCCCACCTCGGGGTCGAGCAGCGTCGCCGGGTCGGGGACACCGAGCTCGGCCGGGTCGCTCTGCACGTAGGTGGGGGCGAACGGCAGCTCGACCCACAGCTCGCCGTCGACGGCGATCGTGGGCACCTCGGCCTGCACGCCGGACATCCGCACGGTGATGGTGCCGTCGAAGGCCGGCGGGTCGGTGGTGCCCGCTCCCTCGGCGGAGACGACGTAGCTGGGCTCGTCCTCCGGCAGGTCGGTGCCGACCAGGTCCAGCCGGACGCCCCCGGCCTCCGCCAGCGTGTCGTGCGCCTGCCCCAGCCGGTCCTGGGCCGTGGGCGGCGCTGTGGAGGTATGCGCTGCCCCCTCCGGGGAACCGCCGTCGCAGCCGGAGAGGACCACGAGGGCACCCAGGAGCAGAGGGACCACCGCTGTCGTATGCCGTGTGCCGCCGTGCCTCATCCCGTCGCCTCCCGGTCGCGCTCGCCGTGCCGTGCGCGTCAGTATCCACCCTGGGCGGCACCGGCGGGGCGCAGGGCCGGCCATCGGGCATGCCGCGTCGCGGCTCCGGACCGGGCGACCTCGCGGTCAGCCGAAGCGGCCCGAGATGTCGTCCTCGGTCGCCTTCTTGCTGGGCTTGGTGAAGATCGTCTGGGTGCTGTCGTACTCGACGAGCTCACCCGGTTGGCCGGTGGCCTTGAGGTTGAAGAACCCGGTCTTGTCCGACACCCGTGCCGCCTGCTGCATGTTGTGCGTGACGATGACGACGGTGTAGTCGGTCTTGAGGTCGTTGATGAGGTCCTCGATCGCCAGCGTGGAGATCGGGTCCAGGGCCGAGCAGGGCTCGTCCATGAGGATGACCTCCGGCTGGATCGCGATGGCCCGGGCGATGCAGAGCCGCTGCTGCTGGCCGCCGGACAGACCGGCACCGGGCTTGTCGAGCCGGTCCTTGACCTCGTTCCACAGGTTGGCCCCGCGCAGGGCCCGCTCGGCGAGCTCGTCAGCGGCCTTGCCGGACATGCGCCGGGAGTTCAGCCGCACCCCGGCCAGCACGTTCTCCTTGATGGACATCGTCGGGAACGGGTTGGGCCGCTGGAAGACCATCCCGACCTGACGGCGCACGTCGACCGGGTCCACGCCCTTGGCGTAGAGGTTCTGCCCGTCGATGAGCACCTCGCCGTCGACCCGGGCCCCGGGGATCACCTCGTGCATCCGGTTGAGGGTGCGCAGGAAGGTGGACTTGCCGCAGCCCGACGGACCGATGAAGGCGGTCACCGAGCGCGGCTCGATGGTCATCGTGACGTCCTTCACGGCGTGGAAGTCGCCGTAGTAGATGTCGAGGTCGTTGACGTCGATTCGCTTGGACACAGGTTCTCTCTTCTGGGGTGGTCAGCGGCCGGTCTTCGGCGCGAACAGCGTGGCGATGAGGCGGGCCAGCAGGTTGAGCGCGACCACGACGAGGACGAGCAGCAGGGCGGCCGCCCACGCGCGCTCCAGGCTCGGCTCCCGGACCGCCGGGCTCAACGGCTTGGTGAACATGAAGTAGGCGTAGACGGCGAGCGTGTTCATCGGGCCCTCGACGGGGTTCCAGTTCAGGGCCCGGGCGTAGCCGATCGCCACCAGCAGCGGCGCGGTCTCGCCGATGACCCGGGCGATCGCGAGGGTGATGCCCGACGCCAGGCCCGACGCCGCGGTCGGCAGCACGACCTTGGCGATGGTCCGCCACTTGGGCACGCCGAGCGCCAGGCTGGCCTCCCTCAGCTCGTGCGGGACGATGCGCAGCATCTCCTCGCTGTTGCGGACGACGGTGGGGATCATCAGCACCGACAGCGCGACCGCGCCGGCCAGGCCCATCTTGGCGTCGCGCAGACCGAAGAGCTGGGCGAACAGCGCGAAGGCGAACAGCCCGGCGACGATCGAGGGGATCCCGGTCATGACGTCGACGAAGAACCTGATCGCCACCGAGAGCCGGTTGCGGCCGGCGTACTCCACCAGGTAGATGGCGGTGAACAGACCGATGGGGACCGAGATGAGCGTGGCCAGGCCGGTGACGACCAGGGTGCCGGCGATCGCGTGGAAGGCCCCACCGACGAAGTCCGCCTCACCCTCGGCGTAGGCCTGGTCGTGCAGGCCGGTGACACCGTTCATCGTCTGCCAGAGGAACTGCAGGTCGAAGCCACGCCCCGACCCCAGGGTGAGCACCGTCCAGAGGATGGACAGCAGCGGCAGCAGCGCCAGGGCGAAGGCGAGGTGCACGAGCGAGGCCATGACCTGGTTCACCGCGACGCGGTGCCCGCCCAGGACGCGGTAGGCGACGTACACCCCCACGAGGTGGGTGGCCGCACCGAGGGCGACGGCCGCCCCGGGATGGACCCCCAGGAGCCAGGTCAGGGCGGTCAGGAGGACAGAGACCGCCGCCACCACGAGGACGGGGCGCCGGGTCGTCGGACGCAGGGGGGACATGACCAGCCCCTCGACCTCGTCCAGGCGCCGCCCGGACCGGGGGTCCACGGGCTCGGCCAGGTCGTCGTGGGTCTGCCGGCCGGGCACGTCGGGACCGTGCTGCTCGGGCCGGGGGACGGGACGGATCGGGGTCGTCATCAGCTGGCTCCGGAGAAGGCTGCGCGGCGCGCCACGATCCAGCGGGCGACGAGGTTGACCGCGAGGGTGATCACGAACAGGACGAGGCCGGCGGCGATGAGCTCGGACAGGCGCAGGCCCGCCGCCTCGGGGAAGTTGAGGGCGATCTCCGAGGGGATCGTCTTGTTGCCGCTGCCCAGCATGTTCCAGCTGAAGGCGCCCGGCGCCAGGATGATCGCCACCGCCATGGTCTCGCCCAGGGCCCGCCCCAGCCCGAGCATCGTGCCCCCGATGACGCCCGGCATGCCGAAGGGCAGGACCGCGGTGCGGATCATCTCCCACTTGGTGGCCCCGAGCGCGAGCGCGGCCTCCTCGTGCAGCCGTGGCGTCTGCAGGAAGACCTCGCGCGAGACGGAGGTGATGATCGGCAGGATCATGACCGCCAGGACGAGCGAGGCGGTGAGCAGGGTGCGACCCGTCGCGGACGCCTCGCCGAAGATCGGCAGGAAGCCCAGGTTGCGCTCCAGCCAGCCGAACAGCGGTCCCAGGCGCGGCGCGAACACCGCCAGGCCCCACATGCCGAAGACCACCGACGGCACCGCGGCCAGCAGGTCCACGACGAACCCGACGGCCGATCCGATCCGCCGCGGGGCGTAGTGGGAGATGAAGAGGGCGATGCCGACGGCGACCGGGGTGGCCACGGCCATGGCGACCACCGAGCTGACGACGGTGCCGAAGACGAGCGGCAGCACGTAGGCGCCGAACCCCGCCCCTCCCGTGACCTCCTCGGGGTCGGCCGTGAGGGCGGGCACCGCCTCCCGCGCCAGGAAGAAGGCCACCCCGGCGAGGGTGAGCAGGATGAGGACGGCCGACCCGAGGGCGGCGCCCGAGAAGGCGACGTCGCCGGGACGGCGGGGGGCTCGCGGCGTGGACGTGCGGCCCGCGGTGTCGGAGGTCATGGGCGTCCTTGAGTGCTCAGGAGCGGCTCAGCCGCCCTCGATGGTGTCGATGAGCGCGTCGGCGCGGTCGCGCAGCGACTCCGAGATCGGCGAGGAGCCGGCGGCGCGCGCGGCGGCCTCCTGGCCCTCCTCGGAGACGACGTAGTGCAGGAAGTCCTTCACCAGCTCGGCCCTGGCCTCCTTCTCGTAGTGGGTGCAGGCTACGTGGTAGGACACCAGCACGATCGGGTAGGCGCCGGAGGCGGACGTGTCCCGCGCCAGGTCGAGGGCCAGGTCGTTCTCCAGGCCGGTGTCCACCGGCTCGGAGGCGTCCACGACGCGGGCTGCCGCCTCGGGCGAGAACTCCACGAACTCCCCGCCCACCCCGATCGCGACCGAGCTGCCCGTGACCACCGAGGCGTCGGCATACCCGATGGCGCCCTCGGTGGCCTCCACGACCTGGATGACCCCGGTGTTCTGCGGGGCGGCCTCGGCCGGCACCGGCCACGCCTTGTCGACCTCGTGCGGCCAGGCGTCCGGGGCGGCCGCCGCCAGGTACTCGAGGAAGTTCTCGGTGGTCCCGGAGTCGTCGGACCGGTGGACGACGGTGATGTCGGTCCCCGGCAGGTCGACGCCCGGGTTGTCCTCGGCGACCGCCGGGTCGTCCCAGCGGGTGATCTCCTGGTCGAGGATCCTGGCGAGCGTGGCGGGGCGCAGCTGCAGGTCCTCCACGCCCGGCAGGTTGTAGGGAAGGGCGATCGGCGAGATGTAGACCGGCACGTGGAGGGCGCCGCGCGGGCCGCAGGTGTCCTTCACCGCCTCGCGCTCCTCCTCGTCCAGGAAGGCGTCGGTCCCGCCGAAGTCGGTGGCCCCCGCGACGAGGTTCTCCCGGCCGCCGCCGGAGCCGATCGCGTCGTACTGCACCAGGACGCCGGGCTGCTCGCCCTGGTAGCCGGCGATCCAGGCGGTCATCGCGGCCTCCTGGGCGGAGGAGCCGGAGGCCTTGATGTCACCGGTGAGGCTGCCGCCGTCGGCGGCGGCGATCATCCCGGTGGGGTCGTCGTTGCCGCAGGCGGCGAGCAGGGGGAAGGTCGCGGCCAGGGCGACGGCCAGGACGCGGCGCGGGAGCAGCACGCAGGACCTCTCTGGGTGGGGGACGACGGGCGGGTCAGGGGTCGCGCCCGGGATGTCCAGGGCGCGCTCGGACGCCGCTGGCCGGACCTCACGGTAGGTGGTCTGCGTGTCACCCGGTGGACACCTGGGTGAACAACAGGTGAAGAACCGGTCGGAACGTTCACCGGAACGTCTCCCGGACGGGGTGGACGGGGCGAGGATGTTCACCCCCGCCCCGACCGGCCGGTCCTCGTCGGTCAGGCCAGCACCAGGGCCTCGCCGTCGGCACCCACGTCCACGGTGATCTGCTGTCCGTCGCGCACCTCCCCGGCGAGCAGACCCCGCGCGAGCCGGTCGCCGATCTCGGTCTGCACGAGGCGGCGCAGCGGACGGGCGCCGTAGGCGGGGTCGTAGCCCCGCTGCGCCAGCCACCGCGCGGCCGCGTCGGTGACGTCAAG
>DATISK010000157.1:0-6112 GCA_035581545.1 Ornithinimicrobium sp.
GTGGGTGGCTCGGCGCCGGTGCTGGGCGGCTCGCCACCGGTGCTCGGCGGCTCCGCCCCGACGGCCTGCTCACCGCCCTGCCGGTCGGCGAGCAGCTCGACCAGCCGGGCCAGCACCGGGTGCGGAGCGCGGTCCAGCACGGTGGCCAGCGCCCCGAGCAACCGCCCGCGCGGGACGCGGGCCAGCACGGCGGCCAGCGCCCCGAGGTCGTCCTCGGGAACCTGGCCGGCGGCCTGCAGGAGGTCCTCCACGGGCATCCGGGTCGCCGGGGCCCGCTCCGCCACGGCGACCGCCACCTCCAGGGCGGCCGGTCCGCCGTGGACCACCAGCGCCAGGACGAGGGTCCCGGCCCGCTGGGCGGGCAGCGCCTCCAGCAGGCCGAGGACCGACGTGCCGTCCTGGCTCCCCGGACCGTCCAGGGACGCGGGCGTCCGCTCGAGCGCGTCGGCGAGGTCCAGCGCCCGCTCCATCGCCGCCTCGTCGAAGGGCGAGGGGCCCGGCGGGGTCGTGGCCGCCTCGTCCGCACGTCCGGGCGCGTGGTCGACCACCTCCCGCAGGTACCTGCCGGCCGGGTCCTCGCGCCCGGTGACGGCCGCCCCGAGGGCGGCCCGCTCCTCCTCCGTGAGACCCAGGTGCGGCGCTGCGGCGGCGACCCGGTCGGCGGTGCCCCGGTCCGGGCAGGTCGTGACGGCGTGCGCCAGCTCGACCCATCCATCGGCGCCCGTGCTCATCGCGGCTCCTGCCTCGTGGACCCTGCCCGCCGGAAGTGGCGCGCTCCTAGTTTTCCACCACGCGGGCCCTCGTGGGTAGACCATGGGACCAGGTCCCGACCGGCGGGAAGGAGCACCCCATGACCGCGCGGGAGTACGACAACTTCGACCTGCACGTGGAGGCTGCGCAGGACGGGTCCTTCCGCGCCCGGGTCGTCTCCTCACCGAGCGGGGAGGTGGCCGAGGAGACCTTCACCCTGCCGTTCGGTCCGACCCGGCTGGAGAACCTCCTGCTCCGGCTCGACCCCGGACGCTCGGACGTCCGGCGCGGACCGGCCGACCCCCGGGTCGAGGCGGGCCGGGAGCTGGGGCAGGGGCTGTTCCAGGCGGTCTTCTCCGGCGACGTCGCGCTGGCGTGGGCGCGCTGCCGCGACACCGCCCACGCGCAGGGGCGGGGGCTGCGGCTGCGGCTGCGGCTCGACGACGCACCCACGATCGCCGGGCTGCCGTGGGAGCTGCTCTACGACCGGCGCACCAACACCTACCTCGCCCAGTCCGAACGCACGCCCGTGGTGCGCTTCCTGGACGTGCCCCAGACCCTGCGACCCCTGCACGTCGGGGGTGCGCTGCACGTGCTGACGGTGATCTCGGCACCGACCGACCTCCCGGACCTGGACGTGGAGGCCGAGTGGGCCCGTGTCCAGGAGGCCCTCCGGGACCGGGTCGAGGCCGGGACGGTGGTCCTCGACCGGCTCCCCGAGGCCACCCTGGCGGCCCTCGGCACCTGGCTGCGGCGCCATACCGCGCACGTCCTGCACTTCGTCGGGCACGGCGACCACGACCCGGTGCGCGAGGACGGGGTGCTCTACTTCTGCGACCGCTTCGGGCGCGGCGTGCCGGTCACCGCCTCGGTCCTGGGACCCTACGTCTACGACCACGACCCGCTGCGGCTCATCGTCCTCAACGCGTGCCGGACGGCGTCGGTGACCGCCGACGACCCGTTCGCCGGGATGGCCCAGGGCCTGGTGCAGCAGCACTCCGCCGCGGTGGTGGCCATGCAGTTCCCGATCACGGACCGGGCCGCGCTCACCTTCACCGGCGAGTTCTACGGGGCCGTCGCGGACGAGTACCCGGTCGACCAGGCGGTCACCTACGCACGCAAGGCCCTGTCCGCCAGCTTCGGCTCGGAGTGGGCGACGCCGACGGTGTTCATGCAGGCCGCCGACGGGATGGTGTTCGACCAGATCGTCCCGGAGACGCCCCTGGCCCCGGACTCGCCGCGCGCCTCGGAGCCGACGCCCGGCCCGGCGCCCGTGCCGACGCCCGTGCCGACGGAGGGCCCCGTGCCGGACCCCGCCGACGAGGGTGGGCGGCGCACCGGTCGCACCCTGCCGCTGCTCCCCCTGGCCGGCGGCGTCCTCGCCCTGGTCGCCGGGGCCGCCCTGTGGTGGGCCCTGACCGGCACCGGGGACGAGGGCACCGACGACGACCCGGCGGCCGGGCCGGCCTCCTCGGCCGCACCCGGGACCGCGACGCCCTCCCCGTCCGCCACCCCGGGCGGGGTGGTCCCCACCCTGCCGTTCCAGCCCCAGGCGGCCGTGTCGGTGTCCTCGCTGCCGGCGCCCATCACGGTGGACGGGCAGCGCTCGGACTGGCCCGACGGCTGGAACACCTACGACTCCGAGCACGTGACCAACGACCCGGTCCAGGAGCTGAGCGTCAACGCCGAGTGGCGGCTGGCGTGGGACCCCGACCACCTCCTCCTGTTCGTGGAGGTCACCGACGCCACCCTCACCCAGACGTGGCGCGACCGCCCCGACCGCCTCTGGAACGGCGACGGCATCGGGCTGACGATCGGTCCCCGCCTGCAGCAGGTCAGCACCGTGGCCCTCGACCCGGCCGACCGCCAGGTGCTCATCGGACCCACGGAGCAGGGCGAGGTCGTCGGCGCGGTGCGGATGCCCGAGGGCGGGGCCTTCCGCTCCGAGCTGCCGTTCGAGCCGCTGCTCGCGGACATGGAGGCCGAGCGCACCCCCACCGGGTATGCCATCGAGGCGGCCGTCCCGTGGGGCATGCTCGGGCTGGAGGAGGTGGCGGAGTTCGACGTGTTCGCCTTCAACCTGCAGGTGAGCGACGCGCTGGCCGCGGGCCCCGACCGTGGGCAGCTGAACACCCTGCAGTCCAACAACCCCGAGTTCACCGACGACGTCACCTCGCGCCACCTGTGGGGCACCCTCGAGCTGTGGCCCTGATCCGGTCGAGGGTCAGGGGCCGCGGCGCAGCCCGCCCACGAGGACCCAGCCCAGCGGCAGCACGGACAGCACCATCAGCAGACGCCCCAGGCCCGGGTCGGACGCCGTCAGCACGGCTCCGGCCACGAGCAGCGCGGCGAACACCAGCACGCCGTTGGCCCGGGACACGGACCGTTCCAGGCGGCGCACCTGCACGGACAGGGCCGGTGTCCGCACGGCGAGCTCGCCCCGCTCGGCGAGCGTCAGGACGCGGTCGGCCCGGCGGGGAAGCACGAGCAGCAGGCGCGCCAGGGCGAGCGCCTCGGTCGCGACGGTCTGCGGGAGGCCCTGGCGTTCGTCCTCGAGCAGCTGGCCGGCGTAGGGGGTGATGGTGCCCCAGACGTCGAACTCCGGGTCCAGCCCCGTGCAGATCCCCGACAGGATGCCCATCGACCGCCCGAGCAGCAGGAGGTTCTCCGGCACCTGGAAGGGCAGCTCGAGCAGCAGCGCGCGGAACTGCAGACCGAAGCGGACCATCTCCTCCGGCGGGATCTGCTGCAGCTCGTCCATGCGCAGCCCCCCGAAACGGTCGAACACCTGGTCGACGGCGACCTCGATCTGCGCGAGGTCGGCGGTGGGCAGCAGCAGGTCCAGCCGTCGGAGCCCGGCGACCATCCGGGCGCCGTCGCGCAGGCCCGCCGCGACGAGCAGGTCGCGCAGGCCGTCGCGCAGGTCGTCCGGCACGTGCCCGACCATCCCGAAGTCGATGAAGGTCAGGGTCCAGCCGGGGCCGTCCGGCCCGGCGTCCGGACGGGGGGTGACGAAGATGTTGCCCGGGTGCGGGTCGGCGTGGAAGAGACCGTCGGTGAAGATCTGCTGCAGGTAGGTGTCCGCCAGGACCTGGGCCACCTCGGCACGGTCGATGCCGGCGGCGGTGATCGCCGCGTGGTCGCCGAGCTTGATGGCCGAGACGTCCTCGAGGGTCAGCACCCGGCGTCCGCTCAGCTCCCACACCACGGCGGGTATGGAGACGCGCGGGTCCTCGGCGAAGTTGGCGGCGAAGGTCTCGGCGCTGGCACCCTCGGCGAGGTAGTCGACCTCCTGCAGGGTGGTGGTGGCGAACTCCTCGACGAGGGCGCGCACGTCGGCGCGCTGGCGGACGGGGCGGTAGCGCTCCATCCAGCCGCCGACGCGTCGCAGCGCCGCGAGGTCGACCTCGATGATCTGCTGGATGTGCGGGCGCTGCACCTTGACCACCACGTCGGCGAAGCCCTGCTCCGCGGCGTCGGCGGCGCGCAGCCGTGCGCGGTGGACCTGTCCCAGCGACGCGGCCGCGAGCGGTTCCTCGTCGAACCAGGCGAAGTGCTCGGCGAGCGGCAGGGCCAGCTCGGACTCGGCCACCGCCCGGACGGCCGCGAGGTCGACGGCCGGCACCTCGTCCTGCAGGCCGGCCAGCTCGGCGGTGATCTCGGGCGGCAGCACGTCCAGCCGCGCGGAGAGGAACTGGCCCACCTTGATCATCAGGCCGCCCATCGAGACGGCGAGCGCACGGAACCGGACGGCGGCACGTCGTCCCCGCTCCGGCCGCGTGCGGGCCACGAAGCGGCCCAGGCCGAGGCGGCGCAGCACGATCTCCCACCAGATGAACGCCGCCACGACCCGCCCGAAGAAGAAGACGATGCGCCAGTAGCGGGCGCGCAGGTCTGAGGTCTTCATCCGTCCTCCGGACAAGGGGGGTGGCTGGGCGGGGCGGGGCCGGGCGGTCAGTCCTCGGCGAGGATGCCGTACAGCCGCCTGCGGGCGTCCTTGAGCACGTCCACCGCCGCGGACACCTGCTGCGGGGAGCCGGTCCGACCCACCTGGAACACCGCCTGCATCAGCCGGCCCGCCGCCTGGTGGTAGCCGGACCCCTCCGCGGAGGTGTCGGCGGCCTCGTCCCAGGGGGCGCGACCGCCGGCGAGCCGGGCGGCGGCCTCCCCGCCCGCCTCGGTGAGCCGGTAGACCTTCTTTCCACCGACGGGGTCGGCGACGACCAGACCCTCGTCGGCCAGCATCTGCAGGGTGGGGTACACCGACCCGGCGGAGGGGCTCCAGGCACCGTCGCTGCGCTCACCCAGCTCACCGATGATCTGGTAGCCGTGCATGGGCTCCTCGGCGAGGAGCCGCAGGATGGCCGTCCGGACGTCGCCGCGGCGGACCCGCTGGCCGGGTCGACCCATGAGGCCCTGGAACTGCCGGGCCATGCTCTGGAGAGGCTTGAGACCGTGCTCGCCCCAGCCGGCCCCGTCCGTGTGGTGGTTCATCGGCTGCTCCTCGACTCGACGTCGTTAACGACATATCGCCATCTGTCGTCACGGTACCACCGTGCCCGGGGAGCCTCCCCCGCACCGGGCAGCACACCGGCGGGGGGCCGGGACGCCGCTCCCGCCAGGAGCCTGCTCGCCCTGACCCCGCGTACCGTGCCGGTCATGACGAGCCTCTCCCCCGCCGACCCGTCCACCGCGCACGCGCTGGCCGGACCGGCCATTCCCACCGGACGGCTGGTCCTCGTGCGGCACGGCGAGACCTCCTGGTCGCGCACCGGGCAGCACACCGGCCTGACCGACCTCCCCCTGCTGCCCCAGGGCGAGGAGGCGGCCCGCCGGCTCGCCGCCGTCCTGGAGGGGATGGAGTTCGTGCACGTGCGCTCCTCCCCGCTGCAGCGGGCGCGGAGGACGGCGGAGCTCGCCGGCCTGTCCGTCGACGAGCTGGACCCCGACCTCGTGGAGTGGGACTACGGCGCCTACGAGGGCCGCTCGACCGCCGACGTCCGGGCCGAGCTGGGCTACCACTGGACCGTCTTCGAGCACGGTGTCCTCCCCGGGGAGACCCCGGGCGAGACGGTCGAGGAGGTCTCGGCCCGGGCCAGCCGCGTCCTGGACCGGATCTGGCCCCGGCTCTTCGAGGGCGACGTCTGTCTCGTCGGGCACGGTCACGCCCTGCGCGTGCTGGCCGCCGTCTACCTTCGGCAGGCACCCCGCTTCGGCGCCCACCACCACGAGGACCCGGTGCTGCAGGCCTGGAACCGCCACCGCTGAGCGGGCGGTGCGGGGTCACCGCACCGCCGCCGACAGGGCGGCACGGGCCCGCACGGCGCCCGGGGTGGCGGTCAGCTCCGCGGACAGCCGGGCG
>DATISK010000158.1:0-4078 GCA_035581545.1 Ornithinimicrobium sp.
CGTGCCCCGGGCCGGACCGGCCGCTGCCTGAAGGATGGTGCGGCCGTCGGCACGCAGGACGGCCCGGCGGCCGGAGCCGACCCGTGCGTCAGGACTCCCCGCCTGCCACCTCACGCAGCCACTCCACGAGCGGCCGGAGCCGCCGCCAGTCGGCCCTGACCTCGTAGGCGAGCAGGGGCGTCCTCACCACGGAGCCGTCCTCGATCCACCGCACGGCGGCGAGCGACCTCCGCCGGAGCAGGCCGATCCGCGGGTGGTCGCGGGGATACCCGCGCGGCGCCGTCCTCAGGGCGTCGCCGGTGATCTCCCACCCCGCTGCCTCCAGCTGGGCGGTGACCGTCTCCAGACGAGCCCCGCGCGGCCCGTCCACCGCCCTGCGGTAGGCCGCGAGCGCCGCCGGCTCGAGGTGGTAGCAGCCTCCGCCGACCCGGAACCCGTCGGCCGACACCTCGGCATACCACCCCGTCCGGCGCCCGACCGGGACGAAGATCCCCTGGTGGGTCTTGAACGGGCTCTTGTCCTGGCTGAACCGCACGTCCCGGTGCGGTCGGAAGATCCGCCCCGCGCCGAACTCCTCGGAGAGCTCCTCCAGCAGCGACGCCATCGGGCCGCGGACGTCCCGCTCGAAGCGGCCGGCGTTGGCCGACCAGAACGAGCGCGAGTTGTCCTCCTCGAGCTCGGCGTAGAAGGCGGTGGCGGCGTGGGGCACCCCGGTGAACGGCATACCGGCAGTCCAGGTGCTCGGCCGACGACTGTCAACCGCACGGTCGAGGGACCACTGCCCCGTCCCGCCGTTCATCCGGGCTGGGCGGCGAAGCGTCGGCGCAGGCGCTCCAGGAGGGAGTCGAACCCGGTGCGGAACTCCTCCTCGCACCGGTCGCTCTCCAGCAGGGGGCGCAGGTCCAGCAGCGTGGGGTATGCCGTCACGTCGAGCTCGCGGTCCGGGCCCCTCGGCCCACCGTCACCCCCTTCGTCCAGGGAGACGTCCGGGGGTGCGGTGCCCGCCCCGGCGCGCGCGGTCTCCAGCAGCAGGAAACCCAGCAGGAAGCTCGCGAACGCCTGGTAGACCTCGACCGAGGACTCGCGGTCCCACCCCAGCTCGCGCAGGTCGGCGAAGAACCGGTCGACGAGCGCCAGGCTGCGCAGCGGTGGGCAGAGCCACGGGGCGGCCGGGTGGTTGGTGGCGACCAGCGGAAAGGCCTGGGGGTGACGCTGGGAGAGCGTGCGGACCGCGCGTGCGAACGCGCTCAGGTAGTCCTCCCAGGGACCGGTCGGTTCGGGCAGGTCGAGGTCGGAGAGCAGACGGTCCACGACCGCCTCGAGGACCTCCTCGCGGCCCTCCACGTGGCGGTAGAGCGCCATCGCCTCGTAGCCGAGGTGGCGTCCGAGCGTGCGCATGCTCAGGGCCTCGAGCCCGCCCTCGTCGAGGATCTCCAGGGCGGCCCGGGTGATCGAGTCGCGGTCCAGGGGGGGCCGGTCCCTGGGGGCCCTGCGGATCCGTGGGGCCCGACCGCGCGGCGGAACCCCCCCGGGGCTCCGCGTGTTCATCTCCCCACTGTAGTGCGACGCCCCACCCCTGAGGGTGAAACGGCCGGTTCGAGGTGCGGGACCCCCCGAGCCTCTGCGACGTTGGAGGAGCACGTGCCCCACACGGAAGGAGTTCGCATCATGCGTATTACTCAGGAGCACATCGACCAGCTGGACAACGCCGACGTCGTGGACCGCGACGGAGAGAGCCTCGGGGGAGTGGGCCAGGTCTACCTGGACGACCACACCGGCGACCCGGCATGGGTCACCGTCAAGACGGGCTTCTTCGGCACGAAGGAGACCTTCGTGCCGCTGAACGACGCCGACCTCGGCGACGGGACCATCACGCTGCCGTACGAGAAGAGCTACATCAAGGACGCCCCCAACATGGAGGCCGACCAGCACCTCAGCGAGGGCGAGCAGGACGAGCTCTACCGCTACTACCAGGTCAAGGGCATGGGCGGCACGTCCGACGAGCTGGGCGGCGGGCGCGTGGACGCCGACCAGGGCTTCGTCGACCGTGACGGCGACGGTCGTGACGACGCCGTGGAGGGCAACGCCATGCCCCGTGGCGCGGCCATGTCCGGCGGCCTGGACGAGGACCGCCAGGACCTCGACGCCGGCGGCGACGTCGCCCGGCAGGAGTACGCCGGCGACGCCCGGGGCGAGGAGGTCCGGACCGGGCACGACGGCACCGACGAGAGCATGACGCTCCACGAGGAGCGGGTCGACGTCGGCACCGAGCGCGTCCAGACCGGCCGGGTCCGCCTGCGCAAGCACGTGGTCACCGACCAGGAGACCGTCACGGTCCCGGTCGAGCGCGAGGAGTACGAGGTCGTGCGCGAGCCCGTCACCGACGGCGGCACCGCCGGCCGCGGTGACCTCGGCGACGACGAGGTCGAGGTGGCCGTGCACGAGGAGCGCCCGGTCATCGACAAGGACGTGGTCGCCACCGAGCAGGTCGGTGTCGAGCGCAGCACGGTCACCGAGGAGCGCGACGTGACCACCGACGTGTCCCACGAGGAGGTCGACGTCGTCCAGGACGGTGACGACCGCCCGGGGCGCGGCGTCTGAACGTCATGATCCCCGCCGGGCGGCGGCCCGGCACCGGGTGACCGCCCGGACACCGGAACGGCCCGTCCCCTCCCGGGGCGGGCCGTTCCGGCGTGGGCGGGTGGGTCAGTTGCCCAGCAGGTCGCTCAGGCCCCCGCTGCGGCCGGTCGCCTCGCCCGCCCCGGCCGTGTGCCGGTTCTCCGCCGGCTGCACCAGGACGTGGCCGTTGCCGGTGAAGGCCATCTGGATCGACTCGCCGGTGCCGCCGCGCAGCATCGAGCCGATGCCGCCGGTGTCGACCTTGACGTCCATCCGCGCACCGGCGGTCCACAGCACGACCGCGTGCGCGTCGGCGAAGGTCGGAGCCTGCCCCACGTCCAGGGCGACGGGCTCGCCACGGCTGGTGACCGCGACATACCCCGACCCGCGGAGCGAGACGTTGAAGAGGCCGCCGGCCATCATGCCGCCGCGCGCGGCCACCCGGTGGATGTCCCAGCCGATCGAGGCGCTGAAGGCGAGCACGTTGGCCCCGTTGACCGAGATCATGTCGCCGTCGAGGTAGAGCACCTGCACGTCGGCCGCGTCGTCGGCCAGGAAGAGCTCGCCCGCACCGGCGCACTCCATGATCGGGACGCCCTCCCCGGTCAGCTTGGACTTGAGCAGCTTGTCGAGGCCGCCGGAGCCGCGGTTGGTGAACCGCACGTCCCCCTGGTAGGCCACCATCGAGCCGAGCCGGGCGTTGACCGGCCCGTAGTCCATCCGGATCTTGAGCAGCTTGGAGTTCTGCCGGGTGAACTGGTCGCGGGACTCGGTCTCGCGGAAGTCCTCGAACAACGAACCGTGGATGGACATGCACCGTCTCCTCTAGGTCGGATCCTCGTCGGACCTGCCCCGGGCACCCCCGAGCGGCCCACGACCCGAGTATGGTCCGCAGGGACAGCGCTGTCACCCTTCCGGAGGTGGATCGTGGGATTTCTCGACAAGGCCATGCGCACCGCGAACGAGCTCGCGGGCAAGGCGGAGACGGCTCTCAGCCAGAGCGGTATGACGATGCCTGGCGCCTCGGGCGGGGTGCCGGGGGCCGACCGGCTGTACCAGCAGCTGGGCCGGCTGGTCCACGAGGAGCACCGGGGAGGGACGGTCGATCCGGACCGACGGGCCCAGCTGCTCGCCCAGCTCGACGAGCTGGCGGAGCGGGCGGCGTCCGCCCCGCCGCCCCCGGGCTCGGCACCCCCCGGCCCGTCGTCGGGCACCACGCCACCCGGACCGGCAGCCGGGACGCCCCCGCCCCCGTCCGGGGCCGGCACCTCCTCGCCGCCGCCTCCTCCGCCGCCCCCGCCGGGGCGCTGAGGACCGGGCCGGGCGGTTCGACCTGACCGCGGCGACGTGGTCACGGTGGGCCCCCGGTCGTCGGCCACCCCCAAGGGTGAAGGGGACGCTTCGGGGCGCGCCCCCCACACCCCGGACCTACCGTCGAGGGAGGTGGGCACCCCGCCCG
>DATISK010000159.1:0-8690 GCA_035581545.1 Ornithinimicrobium sp.
GTCCATCTTGAAGTCGCCGGTGTGCAGCAGCAGTCCCGCCGCGGTGCGCACCGCCACCGCCAGCCCGTCCGGGATGGAGTGGTTGACGGCGATGAACGCGCAGTCGAACGGGCCACACGACTGCCGGTCGCCCTCGGCGACCTGGATCGTCCTGGGCCGGATCCGGTGCTCCTTGAGCTTGTCCTCGATGAACGCCAGGGTCAGGCGCGACCCGATCACCGGGATGTCGTTGCGCTCCTTGAGCAGGTAGGGCACCGCCCCGATGTGGTCCTCGTGGCCGTGCGTCAGCACGATGCCGACGATGTCCTGCAGGCGGTCCCGCAGCATCGAGAAGTCCGGCAGGATGACGTCGACGCCGGGCTGGTGCTCCTCGGGGAAGAGCACGCCGCAGTCGATGACCAGCAGCTTGCCGCGGTGCTCCAGGACGGTCATGTTGCGGCCGACCTCGCCCAGGCCGCCCAGGGGCACCACCCTCAGGCCGTTGCGGGGCAGGGAGGGCGGGGCGCCCAGCTCGGGGTGCGGGTGGCTCATGGATCTCCTCGTCGATCAGGGGTATGGGGTCTCCGGCGGCACGCGCCGGTGCTGGGGTCGACCCTACTCGCCCTGGGCGGGCCAGCACGCGCCGCGGATCGCGGACTGCATACCCCTGGGGGTATCATGGGGGGATGACCACGACGATCTCCATCGAGACCTTCGCCGCCCGCCACGCAGACGGCGGCTTCGTGCTGGACGTCCGCGAGCCGGCGGAGTACGTCGCCGGCCACGTGCCCGGCGCGACGCTCGCCCCGATGAGCCGCATCACCTCCTCCCTCGCCGGGGTCCCCAGGAACCGGCCCGTCCACGTGATCTGCCAGACCGGCAACCGCAGCCGGTCGATGGCCGACCTGCTGAGGGCCCTGGGCTACGACGCCGTGTCCGTGGACGGCGGGACGTCTGCCTGGGTCACGACCGGTCGGCCGGTCGTGACCGGCGCGCTCGCCGCCTGAGGACGGGCCTCCGCGAGGACGGCCATCGCCCGGGCCACGGCGACGGCCCGCTCGATCCCCAGGACGTCGACGAAGGTCGAGCCGACGATCTGCTGCACCCGTTCCTGCAGGCGGGTGGCCATCTCCTCCCCCTCGGGCGTGAGCGCGAGGAAGGTCACCCGCCGGTCCTCCTCGCTGGGCACCCGTCGGGTCAGCGACCGCCGGGCCAGCCGGTCGGCGACCTTGCTGACCCCTCCGGTGCTGAAGGCGACCTGGCCGGCCAGCTCGGTCATCGGCAGGCGGTGGTCGGGGCTGCGACCCAGGCGCAGCAGCGCCTCGGACTCGGCGGCCGTGAGGGCGAACTCCTGCTCGACCGTCCGGTGCAGGTGACGGTTGGTGACCTGGAAGCCCTCGATCACGTGCCCCCACAGGGACACCGGGTCGGTGCTGATGTCGGGGGGGCCGACCGGCGCTCCACCCCCGCCCGCCGGGTCCGTCATGAGCGCCTCCTTCTCCCGGTCGGGAACGATCCGCCGGGCAGCCATTGACACGGAAACTGTTTCCGTGGAAATAATAGCAGCACGGGTCCGGTTGACCCAGGGAGCACCGACACGACCGTCGGCCCCGATCCCCGAGGAGGGACACCATGACTGCACGGACGAGCGGCCTTCACCACGTGACGGCGATCGCCGGCGACCCCCAGCGCAACATCGACTTCTACATCGAGGGCCTGGGCCTGCGCCTGGTCAAGCGGACCGTCAACTTCGACGACCCGTCGACCTACCACCTCTACTACGGCGACGAGTCCGGCCACCCGGGCTCCCTGATGACCTTCTTCCCCTGGCGCGGGGTGCCCTCGGGCCGGGTGGGCGCCGGGCAGTCCACCTCCACCGCCTTCTCGGTCCCGCAGGACAGCCTGGGCTGGTGGAAGGACCACTTCTCGGAGCTGGGCGTGGAGCCGACCGTGACGTCGAGCCACGGGGAGGACCGCCTGCTCGTGCGCGACCCGGACGGCCTGGTCATCGAGCTGGTCGCCTCCGCGACCGCCGACCCGCGCGACCCGTGGGACTCCGCCTCCGTCCCCGCCGAGCACGCCGTGCGCGGCCAGCACTCCTCGGTGCTCACCGTCGGTGACCCCGGCGGCACGCTGCGGGTGCTCACCGAGGACCTGGGCATGAGCGTGGTCGAGGAGGACGGGAACCGCACCCGGGTGGCCGCGGGCGAGGGCGGCCCCGGGCGCTTCGTCGACGTCGTCGCCGACCCGCGGGCCCAGGAGGGACTCACCGCCGGCGGCACCGTGCACCACATCGCCTTCCGCGTCCCGGACCAGGCGACCCAGGAGCAGTGGCGCCAGGAGCTCGTCGACCGGGGACACCAGGTGACCGCGATCCTGGACCGGCAGTACTTCACCTCCATCTACTTCCGCGAGCCCGGTGGCGTGCTCTTCGAGATCGCCACCGACACACCGGGTTTCGACATCGACGAGCCCCTGCTGGAGCTCGGCCGCTCGCTCAAGCTGCCGCCGTGGCTCGAGCCCAGCCGCGACGCCATCGAGCACTCGGTCGCGCCGATCACGCTGCCGCAGGAGAACAACCCGGGGCCGGACGGTCCGACGGGGGTGGACCGGTGAGCGCCCCCGAGACCCTGCAGGACTGGCCGCACCTGTTCTCGCCCGGCGAGGCCGACGCCCCCGTGTTGCTCACCCTGCACGGGACGGGCAGCAACGAGCAGGAGATCTCCGCCCTGGCCCCGGAGCTGGACCCCCGGGCGGGCGTGCTCGCCCCGCGGGGCCTGGTGCGGGAGCAGGGGATGCCGCGCTGGTTCCGTCGGATGGGCGAGGGGGTCTTCGACGTCGACGACGTGGTGTCCCGCGCCGGTGAGCTGGCGGACTTCGTGAGCAGCGCCCGTGCGCACTACGGGCTGGGCGACCGCCCGCTGGTGGCCGTCGGGTTCTCCAACGGCGCGAACATCGCCCTGGCCACGGCCATGCTGCACCCGGACGTGGTGTCCCGGGTGGTCGCCTTCTCCGGGATGTACCCGTTCGGCGACCGCGAGGAGGCCCTCGACCTGCACGGCGTGCGGGTCACCACGCTCAACGGGCGCGAGGACCCGATGGCCCCGGTCGGGAGCGTGACCCGGCTGGTCGAGGTGCTGCGTGCGCAGGGCGCCGACGTGGAGCAGCACCTGCGCCCGGGCGGCCACGGCATCTCGCCGCAGGACCTGGCCCGGGCCCGCGAGGCCGTGTCCCGGGAGTTCGGGGCCAGGGAGGCCGGGGCCCGCGAGGACTGAGAAGCGGGGACGCGGGGGGACGCGGGCCGCCGCCGGTCACCCGCCCCCGACCGGCACCTCACCGGCCCATGCCCGCCGCAGCAGCCCCGCCAGGCTGTCCCGGTCGACCGGCCGGGGGTTGGACGCCGGGACCTGCGCCAGGACGAGGTCCGTCGCCTCGGGGAGGTCCCGTTCGGGCAGACCCAGCCCGCGCAGCGAGCGTGGTGCGTCCAGCACGTCGTAGAGCGCGGCGAGCCCGCCCACCGCGTCGTCCGTGCGCAGCGCCTCGGCCAGCCGTAGCGTCGCGCCCGGCGCCGCGGGGGCGTTGAACGCCAGCACGTGCGGCAGCACGACCGCGTGCGTCTGCGCGTGCGGCAGGTCGAACCGGCCGCCCAGCACGTGGCAGATCTTGTGGTGCATCCCCGAACCGGCGCCGGTGAAGGCCACCGCGGCCAGGTAGGCCCCGGCGAGCGTCCGCTCCCTCCCCGGCAGGCCCCGCGGGTCCGCGACCACGAGCGGCAGCCCCTCGGCCAGCAGGCGGGCACCCTCGGTCGCCAGCCCGGTCGCGACCGGGTCGGCCCGAGGTCCCCAGAGGGAGTCGACGCAGTGCGCCATCGCGTTCAGCCCGCTGGCCACGCTCAGGCCCACCGGCATCGACACGGTGAGCTCGGCGTCGTAGACGACCGTCCGCGGCAGGACCCGGTCGTCCACCCCGGTCCGCTTGCGGCCCTCCTCCGTCATCCCCCACACGTCGGTCGCCTCCGACCCCGCGTAGGTCGTCGGCACGGCCACGACGGGCAGACCCGTCGTCAGCGCCACCGCCTTGGCCAGCCCGGTGGCCGACCCTCCCCCGACGCTGATGACCACGTCGACCTCCTGCTCCGCCGCCATCGACCGTGCCCGCTGGGCGGTGGCGACCGGCACGTGCTGGACGACCTCGTCGAACCACACCGCCCCCTCGACACCCTCGAGCAGCCCACGTGCCGTCCCGGCGGCGCTGGACGTCACCACCACCATCGGCCGGCGGGCGCCCCGGCGCCCGATCTCCTCGCGCAGGTGCCCGGCCGCGGCACCGCTGCCGAACAGCACGCGCTGCGCGAGGGTGCGGTGCTCGAAGGCCAGCCGGTCCGGTGCGGGGTCGGGTGCGTCCATGCGTCCCATCCTGCCCCGCGGGGTGGGGCCGCACCCCGCACCCACGCCATACCCGGCCGGTCCTAGGATCGATGGTGTCGCGCAGGGAGAGGGAGGAACCGTGACGCCCGTCCTCACGGCCATCGGGTTCGCCTTCAACACCGCCCTGCTCTTCGTGCTCACGCGACGTCTGCTGGGGGTGCCTGTCGGGTGGTTCCGCACGCTTCTCGTCGCGATCGTCGTCACCGGCGCGATGAGCGGATTCCTCGAGCTGGCCAGCGAACGGCTCGGGGTGACCAGCGACGGCGGTCTGGCGGAGCCGACGGACGACCTCACCGTGGTCGCCCTGGTGCTCCTGCTGCTCGTCGCGTGGGGTGTCGCGCTGGGGGTCGGTGGACTGGTGCTCCTCGAGGCCCTCGTGCCCACGGGGACCCTGCCCTCTCCGGTCGCGGTGCTGCGCGACCTGCCCGCCCGGCGTCGGCGGAGCCGTCGCTACGGCCAGATCGTCGGCGTCGCCGTCAAGCACGGCCTCGGCGGCTTCCTGCGCGCCGGCTCGCGGCTGCCCCAGGACCACGACCACGCACGTCTCGGTCGTCGGCTGCGGCTGGCGTTCGGCGACGGCGGCGTCACCTTCGTCAAGCTGGGTCAGATGCTGGCCACCCGTCCAGACGTGGTGGGCCCCGACCTGGCGGCCGAGCTGGGGCAGCTGCAGGCGGACACCCCGCCGCAGGCCTGGCCGGACATCGAGAGGACGCTCCGCGCCGAGCTGGGTGAGAAGTGGCGGGAGGCGTTCGCCGCGTTCGACGAGGAGCCGCTCGCCGCCGCGTCCGTGGGACAGGTCTACCGCGCGGACCTGGCCGACGGTTCGCCCGTCGTCGTCAAGGTGCAGCGGGCGGGTGCGCAGGAGCAGGTGCGCGCGGACCTGGACATCGTGCTGCGCATGTCGCGCTGGCTGGAGCGGACCACGCCCTGGGGCCGGGCGCTGGGCGTCCGCAACCTGGCGGAGGGTTTCGCCGCCAGCCTCACCGAGGAGCTGGACTACCGGGTCGAGGCGGCCAACGCGGTGGCGGTCGCGGCTGGTGCCGGTGGCGGCGCCGCTGCCCGTGCTGGTGACTCTGGCCAGGACGACGCCGGCGGGCTCGTCCGCGTGCCCGCGACCTACCCGGGTCTGACCACCTCGCGGGTGCTGGTGATGGAGCGGGTGGACGGCATCCCCCTCTCCCGCGCGGACGCCGCGCAGGGGCTGGACGGGGCGACCCGGGAGCGGCTCGCGCACGCCCTGCTGGGCAGCGTGCTGACCCAGGTGCTGCAGACCGGGGTCTTCCACGCCGACCTGCACGCCGGCAACGTCCTCGTCGAGCGGGTCGGGACGCAGGCGGAGAATGATCCGCCGGGGGCCCGGTTGGCGCTGCTGGACTACGGCTCGGTGGGACGGCTGGACCGCACGGCCCGGGATGCCGTGGGTCGGCTCCTGTTCGCCGTGGACCGGGGTGACTCGCTCGGCGCCGTCGACGCCCTGTGCGACGTGATCGACGCCCCTGCCGGGCTGGACGACCGTGCCCTCGAGCGCGAGGTCGGTGCGGTCATCTCCCGGGTGCAGAGCGGGAGCGCCGGCCCGACGGCGAGCGTCTTCGGCGACCTCTTCGTGCTGGTGGTGCGGCACGGGTTCACGGTGCCGCCGCAGATCGCGGCCGCGTTCCGGGCGCTCGGTGCGCTCGAGGGGACCCTGCAGGCGCTGCACCCCGAGCTCGACCTCGTCACCGCCTCCCGGTCGGCCGGACAGGACTACCTGGGGCAGAAGCTGAGCCCGCAGGAGGTCCGCGCCACGCTGGAGGAGCACCTCGTCCACGTCCTGCCCATCCTGCAGCGACTCCCCCGGCGCGTGGACGCGATCGCTGCCGCCGTCCAGAGCGGGGAGGCCCAGCTGCGTGTGAGGTGGCTGGCCGACCCCTCGGACCGGGCGTTCGTCACCGGCGTGGTCAACCACCTCGTCATCACCGCCCTCGCGTCCGTCCTCGCCCTGAGCGGGGTGCTTCTCCTGGTCGCCGACGGCGGCCCCGCACTCACCGCCACGATCAACCTCAACCCCCTGCTGGGCGGGACGCTGTTCCTCTTCGCGTTCGTCCTGGCGGCCCGCTCGCTGGCGAGGGTCTTCCGCGCCCCGCGCTGAGGGCCGGAGTCAGCCGAGGGCCAGGAGCGGGCTGAAGGCCAGTCAGCAGGCCGGACGCTCCTCCTCACAGCTCGTCGCGGCGCGGGTCCCACGCCTCATGCGTGTGAAGCGTCAACTACCGACGGACGTTCCCCGGCCCGACATGGTCCGCGTTCAACCTCAGCGTTCGACCGCCGCGCGCTCCCACCCGCCCGTCGTGGCGGCCGCCGCGTAGGTGCCCTGGAGGAAGTCCAGCAGCACCGCGTCCGGGTCGTGGGCGGTGCGCACGGCCGTGTACGGAAGGACGAACTCGCCGAGCTCCTCGTCGAAGCGCGCAGCGGCGGTCCCCGGCGAGCACGTCCGGAA
Source organism: Ornithinimicrobium sp. (assembly GCA_035581545.1). GTDB lineage: Bacteria > Actinomycetota > Actinomycetes > Actinomycetales > Dermatophilaceae > Ornithinicoccus. The sequence goes on from DATISK010000159.1 coordinate 6,880, forward strand.
ACCGTCCGGCTCGGGGTAGGCGTAGGAGTAGAAGAGGCCCTCCTCCTCGCCACCGGGCCAGTACCCCGCGCTGCTGACCTCGTGCGAATAGGCCTCGTGCATGACGTGCGGCCCGCAGTTCGGCACGCCCCCGGGGTGCGGAGGTGCGCCGCGCCCCGAGAACCGCGTGGTCGCCAGGTCCAGCGCCCCCCAGAACAGGTGCACCGGGCTCGACTTGCCCACGAACCGGGCGCGGAAGACGTCCAGGACCCGCTCGGTCTCGACCATCCCGCGCCAGAACCTCGTCACGGCCTCGGCGTCGTAGGCGTCGTGCACCTCGTCCTCGACGAAGGGGATGGCCCCCGGGATCTCCACGGGCACGGGCCAGATCTCCGTGGCGAGATCGAGCTCGTCCAGCCGCCCCATCAGCTCGGCGTGGAAGTCGCGCACCGACCTCGGCTCCAGGGCCATCGACCGGGACTCCCCCGTCGTGGTCAGCACGTCGAGCCGGTGCTCCACGAGGTCGAGGTCGATGGTGAAGCTGCGACCGGGCCGGTCGGGCATCAGGGAGGTCGTCAGGCCCCGGCCGGTCAGGTAGAGCGGGGCGTTCCACCAGTGGTTGAGCAGCGGGGTCCGGGCGATCCGGATCTTGCCGACGACCTGGAGCCAGAGGGTGAAGGTGTCCCGCGTGTCGACCCACCCCTCCACCGGCAGCTCCGGCCAGGCGGAGCCGGTCATGTCGAGGACGGGTCGTAGGAGGGCGCCGGTCCTGCCCCGGGAACCTCGAACGCCACCTCGTCGGCGTAGCACCACCACCAGTCCTCACCCGGCTCGAACGACCGGATCAACGGATGGTCGTCGTGCTGGCGCCGGTGCGCGGTCGCGTGCTGGTTGGGCGAGCTGTCGCAGCAGCCGACGTGCCCGCACGTCATACAGATGCGCAGGTGGACCCAGCGGTCCCCCGCCCGCAGGCAGTCCTCGCACCCCTGGGCGGAGGGTATGACGTCGCGCACCGTGTCCAGGTGCGTGCAGGGAGGCGCGGCCATGGGTTCTCCTCGGGTGCCGGAGGTCTCATGCTAGGGGTGCCGGCGGTCCGGGCGCAGGCTCAGGACAGGGCCTCCCGGTGCAGCTGCGCCAGGCCCGGGTAGTGGCCGATGCCGTCCCGCAGACCGGTGCGCTCCTCCTCCGTCAGCGGGCGCCGCACCCTGGCCGGCACGCCGGCGACCAGCGACCCCGGCGGCACCTGGGTCCCCTCGAGCACGACCGCGCCGGCCGCCACCAGGCACGACTCGCCGACCACCGCCCCGTTCATCACCACCGCCCCCATGCCCACGATCGTGCCGCTGCCGACCGAGCACCCGTGCAGCACGGCCCCGTGGCCCACCGACACGTCGTCGGCGACCGTCGCCGGGAAGCCCGCGTCGGCGTGCACGACCACGTTGTCCTGCAGGTTCACCCGCTCCCCCAGGGTGATCTGCTCGCTGTCGCCGCGGACGGACGCGCCGTACCAGACGCTGCTGCCGGCCCCGATCCGCACGCTGCCGCTCACCACGCTGTGGGGCGCCAGCCACGCGTCGGGGTCCACCTCCGGCCGACGCTCGCCCAGGGGCAGGACCAGACCTGATGCCGTCATCGTGATCTCCTCGTGGTGTGGGACTCCTGGCATCGTGCACCACGGCCGGGTCCTCCGTGCCGTGGGGCCGCGCCGACCCGCGCGCTGTCTGCAACATCACACCTCGACCGGGCGGTCGCCCGTTGGGCACGGGGGGGCTCAGGAGTAGAAGTGAGGTGAGGGAGACGCCCGTCCGAGGACGCCTATGGATGAAGACGTG
>DATISK010000160.1:0-1580 GCA_035581545.1 Ornithinimicrobium sp.
GAACGGCAGTGGAAGGCCATCAACGATGCTCGCGGAGGCGCCACCGCGGAGACGGAGGGGGCGGCCGCGCCGCACTTCAGCGAAGCTGAAGCAGTCCAACAGAGTGGCGAATCCACCGGCATGCAAGGTTCCGTGGACCGCACGACCGGAGGGACGGACGCATGATCCCCGCACAGTTCGACTACCTGGCGCCCACCTCGGTGGAGGAGGCGCTCGCCGCGCTGGCCGAGCACGGCGACGACGCCAAGATCATCGCCGGCGGGCAGAGCCTCCTGCCGGTGCTGCGGATGCGCCTCAACGCACCCGAGATGGTCATCGACCTCGGGAAGATCGAGGCACTCCGCGGGGTCCGCGACGAGGGCGACGCGATCGTCATCGGCGCCATGACGCAGCACTGCGTGATCGCCACGGACCCGCTGGTCGCCGAGCACGCCGCGCTCCTGGCCAAGGCCGTCGAGCACCTCGCCGACGCCCAGATCCGGCACCGCGGCACCTTCGGCGGGGCCCTGGCCCACGCCGACCCGGCGGGGGACATGGGGGCCCCCGCCCTGGCCCTCGGGGCCGAGTTCGTCATCGCCGGGAGCGGCGGCACCCGCACCGTGGCCGCCGACGACTTCTTCGTGGACCTCTTCGAGACCGCGATCGGCGAGGACGAGATCCTCACCGAGATCCGGGTGCCCAAGCACACCGGCTGGGGTGCCCACTACGAGAAGTTCGTGCGGGTGGTCCACCAGTGGCCGATCGTGGCGGTGGCTGCGGCGGTCAGGGTCGAGGGCGGCACCATCGCCGAGGCCCGGGTCGGGCTCACGAACATGGGCTCGACGCCGCTGCGGGCCCGCGCCGTCGAGGAGGCGCTGGCCGGCCAGCCTGCGACGGAGGGCGCCGTACGCACCGCCGCCGCGAAGGCCGCGGACGGTGCCAACCCGCCCTCGGACCTCAACGGGGACGCCGACTACCGGCGCCACCTCGCCACCGTCCTGACCCGACGGGCCGTCCTGGCCGCGGCAGGGGCCTGAGCCTTGGACCTCACCCACCGCTTCACGGTCCCGACCTCGGTCGACGAGACCTGGTCGCACTTCCAGGACATCCAGTCCGTGGCCGAGTGCTTCCCCGGCGCCACCGTCTCCTCGGTCGAGGACGAGACCTTCCACGGCTCCTGCAAGGTCAAGCTCGGGCCGATCGCACTGGTCTACAACGGCTCCGGCACGTTCGTGGAGCGGGACGAGGCCGAGCACCGGTTCGTCGTCGACGCCAAGGGCAAGGACAAGCGCGGGAACGGTACGGCGGGCGCGAAGGTCACCCTCACCATGGCCGACGCCGGCGGCTCCACCGACGTCGTCGTGGTCACGGACCTGGCGATCACCGGCAAGCCCGCGCAGTTCGGCCGCGGGGTCATGCAGGACGTGTCCGACAAGCTGCTCGGACAGTTCGTCTCCTGCCTCGAGACCCGGCTCGCCGGGGGCGCCACCGAGCCCCCTGGCGGGTCCGGACCCACGGCGGCGTCGGTCCCCGAGCCGGCCCCGGCCCCAGCCCCGGCGGCCCCGGCGGCGCCGGCTGCCCCGGCGGCCGAGGCGCCGGCG
>DATISK010000161.1:0-8523 GCA_035581545.1 Ornithinimicrobium sp.
CGGAGGAGACCGTGGTCTCCGGCCAGGTCCTGGGGGGCGTCGGCGGGGTGGGCGTGGCCTCCACCGCGTCGGCCGCGGGCACGACCGGCCGGACCGGGACCTCCGTGGGGGCCGAGGCGATGACCGGCTCGTCCGCGGGACCGGCTGCTGGGTCGGCCTCCGGACCCGACGGCGGGGCCTGACGTCCCAGGTCCAGACCCAGCTCCACGGAGAGGCGGCGCCCTTCCAGTGCTCCTCCCGCGAGGGGCGCTTCTCCCGCGTCTCCCGCGCGTCCCGCGAGGGGCGCTTCTCCCGCGCGTCCCGCGAGGGGCGCATCCACCACGCCCTGGTCCACCGGGAGGAAGGACCAGGGGGCGGACAGGGGGGCGAGCGTGCGGGCCAGGGGCCGCCCCAGGGCGGAGGAGCCGTCCGACGGCGCGGAGACCACGGCGGTCGCGCCGCGATCAGGCTCCTCCGTCCCGGTGAAGGCGGCGGCGATCGATGAACCGGCCACCAGCACCGCGGCCAGCGTCCCGCCACCGAGCCACCGCCGACGTCCACCGGGTCGCCGGGTCCCGGGGTGGGGCCCGGCGGGACGCACGAACGCGGTACGCGCGACGGAGGGTCGGTGCCCGGTCGTCACCGGTCCCCTGTCCCCGGCGTCGACCTCCAGGGCGAACGTCAGCAGGGCCCGGACGAGAGGGTCGTCGGCGAGACCACCCGGACGGCGCGCACCCAGGGCGTCCAGCACCCGGTCCGTGCGCACCAGATCGGTCAGTCCGCTCATCTCACTCCCCCTCCCATCTGTCCCGCAGTGCCGCCAGCGCCCTGTGCTGCAGGACCCGCACGGCTCCCGGCGTCGATCCGAGGGCGTCGGCGGTCTCCTGGGCGCTCAGCCCGACGGCCACCCTCAGGATGAGCACCTCCTGGTGCCTCTCCGAGAGGGTGGCCAGCGCGTCACGGACCCGGGACGCCTCGTCGGCGGCCAGCACCTCGTCCTCCGCCGAACCCACCCGCTCCTGCGGCCACACCGGCCCGTGCACGTCCGCCGCCACCGGACCCCGGGCGTGCGCCCGCTGCGCATCGGCGACCTTGTGGGCCGCGATCCGGTAGACGAACGCCTCGAAGGGGACCCCCCGGTCGTCGTAGCCGGGCAGGGCGGTGAGCACGGCCATGCACACCTCCTGGGCCACGTCGGCCGCCAGCTCGGCGGCGGCGGGGTAGGTCCCCAGACGCGCGCGGGCGTAACGGTGCGCCAACCGGTGGACGCCCGCGAGCAGCTCCTCGCGGGCCGTGGACTCCCCCTCGCGGGCCCGGACGGTCAGGGACCCCAGGTCGACGGACCGGTCACGGGGCCCGTCCTGCGGCGACCCGGTCATCGCGCCCCTTCCTGTCGGTCCGCCGCCCCAGCGACCCGGGGTGCCGCGCCGCGGGTGCGGGAGCGGCCCCCAGGGCATCGCCGAGGGCGACACGACCACCGTCGACCTCCTGACTGAGCCCTACCGTAGCCACGGGATCCGGGCACGGCACCAGCCGGACCACCCCCAGGGGGGAACCTGAACCAGATTTTACCCTCCGCATACCTTGATCGGGTATAAACCATGGTGAGGCATCGCGCAAGACCAGGGGGGCGAAGCGCGTCAGCGTGCTCCCGGGAGGAGAGACACCGTGGCAGAGACAGTCCACCAGCCGGGACCTGTCGCCGACCTGTGGGAGTGGCAGTTCCAGGGGGCCTGCCGCACCGCCAGCCCCGAGGTCTTCTTCCACCCTGAGGGTGAGCGGGGACCCGCCCGCCGGCGGCGTGACGAGCGGGCCAAGGAGGTCTGCGGCACCTGCCCGGTCCTGCTGCGCTGCCGGGACCACGCGCTCGCCGCCCGCGAGCCCTACGGCGTCTGGGGAGGCATGACCGAGGACGAGCGGCAGGCCTACTACGCCCAGGAGGACGCCGCCGGCGCCTGACCCCGCGGTCGGCCGCCCACCCGCGGCCCGACCGAGGCACGAAGGCCCCCGCCCGGGAGAACCGGGCGGGGGCCTTCGTGCAGACGGGCGACGCTGGGTCAGTGGCTGTGACCGTGCCCGTGGTCGTCCTCGTCGTCCTCGGGCTTGTCCACGACGAGGGTGTCGGTGGTCAGCACCATCGAGGCGAGGGAGGCGGCGTTGCGCAGCGCCGACCTGGTCACCTTGACCGGGTCGATCACCCCGGCGGCGAACAGGTCGCCGTACTCACCCGTCGCGGCGTTCAGCCCCTGCCCCGGGGCCATCTCGGCGACCTTGGTCGTCGCGACGTAGCCCTGGATGCCCGCGTTCTCGGCGATCCAGCGCAGCGGCTCGACGACGGACCGGCGGACCACCTGGGCGCCGACGGCCTCGTCGCCCTCGAGCTGCAGGTCGTCCACGGCGGACGCCGCGTGCACGAGGGCCGACCCGCCACCTGCGACGATGCCCTCCTCGATGGCTGCGCGCGTGGCCGAGACGGCGTCCTCGATGCGGTGCTTCTTCTCCTTCAGCTCCACCTCGGTGTACGAGCCGACCTTGATGACGCACACGCCTCCGGCGAGCTTGGCGATCCGCTCCTGGAGCTTCTCGCGGTCCCAGTCGCTGTCGGAGGCCTCCGCCTCGCGCTGCAGCTGGCTGACCCTGTCGGAGACGGCGTCGGCGTCCCCGCCACCCTCGACGATCGTCGTGGAGTCCTTGGTGGAGACCACGCGACGGGCGGTGCCGAGCACCTCCAGGCCGACCTGGTCGAGCTTGAGCCCGACCTCCTCGGCGACGACCTGGCCGCCGGTGAGGATGGCCATGTCCTGCAGCATCGCCTTGCGGCGGTCCCCGAACCCGGGGGCCTTGACGGCCACCGCGTTGAAGGTGCCGCGAATCTTGTTCACGACCAGGGTGGAGAGGGCCTCACCCTCGATGTCCTCGGCGATGATGAGCAGCGGCTTGCCGGCACCCACGACCTTCTCCAGGAGGGGGAGCAGGTCGGCGACCGCGGAGATCTTGCCCTGGTGGAGCAGGATCAGGGCGTCCTCGAGCACGGCCTCCATCCGGTCGGCGTCGCTGACGAAGTAGGGCGAGAGGTAGCCCTTGTCGAACTGCATACCCTCGGTGAAGTCCAGCTCCATCGCGGTGGTGGAGGACTCCTCCACCGTGATGACGCCGTCCTTGCCCACCTTGTCGAAGGCGTCGGCGATGAGCTCGCCGATCTCGGGGTCCTGCGCCGACAGGCCGGCGACCTGGGCGATCTCGTCCCGGCCCTCCAGCTCGCGCGCGGTCTCCAGCAGGCGGTCGTTGATCGCCGCGACCGCCTGGTCGATGCCACGCTTGAGCGCAGCCGGGCCGGCGCCCGCGGCGACGTTGCGCAGCCCCTGGTGGACCATCGCCTGCGCCAGGACGGTGGCGGTGGTGGTGCCGTCACCGGCGATGTCGTGGGTGCGGGTGGCGACCTCCTTGGCGAGCTGGGCCCCCAGGTTCTCGAAGGGGTCCTCCAGCTCCACCTCGCGGGCGATCGTCACGCCGTCGTTGGTGATCGTGGGGGCGCCCCACTTCTTGTCGAGGACGACGTTGCGGCCCTTCGGGCCCAGCGTGACCTTGACCGTGTTCGCGAGCGCGTCGACGCCACGCTCCAGCGCCTTGCGTGCCTTGTCGTTGAACTCAAGCTGCTTGGCCATGGGCTCACAGCTCCTTTCGGGGTATGGGGTGGGAACGCACGCGGCCCCGCCCCACCTCGCCGCGGGGGCGGGTCGGGCGGGGCCTGCTCGTGCGCGGGCCGGCGGTGCCGGCCGACGTGGACCCGCAGGGCCGGGACGAGCCACGGTGGGCTCGACCGGTGCGGATCCTCACCGGTGCGTCAGCCGACGATGGCGAGCACGTCGCGCGCGGAGAGGATCAGGTACTCCTCGCCGCCGTGCTTGATCTCGGTGCCGCCGTACTTGCTGTAGATGACGCGGTCGCCGACCTGGACGTCCATGGGGACGCGCTCGTCGCCGTCCTCGTTCCAGCGGCCCGGACCCACGGCCAGGACCTCGCCCTCCTGGGGCTTCTCCTTGGCGGTGTCCGGGATGACCAGACCGGAGGCGGTGGTCTGCTCGGCCTCGACGGCCTTGACGACGATGCGGTCCTCGAGCGGCTTGATGGAAACCGACACGGTTACCTTCCTTTGCATGGGGCCGACCGGGTGGTCCCGGCCGGTGCGGTCGTGGTGCGGACGTCACTCCCTGCGCGCCCGGCCGCCGTCGCGGGTGTCGACCGGGTGTGCTGGCACTTGCGTACCGAGAGTGCTAGGACGAATCTAGGCTTGTCCTTAGCACTCGGTCAAGCCGAGTGCCAGACGGTCGCTCAGAGAAGGTGCCCCAGCGGGCGCAGCGCCCGCTCGATGAGGTAGTAGTAGCGCGGCCTCTCCTGCCACTCCTCCAGGGTCAGCTCCCGGCACGCCTCCAGGTCCCGCCGGAAGATCTCCTCCATCCGGTCGGCCTGGGCCGGGTCGACGATCTCCATGTTGATCTCGTAGTTGCCGCGCAGCGACAGCCGGTCGATGTTGGCGGTCCCGACGGTCGCCCACGCACCGTCCACGGTGGCCGTCTTCGCGTGGACCATCACGTTGCGGTACAGGTGCAGGTGGACACCGCCCTCGAGGAGGGTCGCCCAGTAGGACCGGGCCACCACGTCGGCGAGCACGTGGTTGGACCACTCCGGCAGGACCACGCGCACGTCCACCCCCCGCTGCGCAGCCCCCAGCAGCCCCTCCAGGATCTCCTTGTCCGGGATGAAGTAGCCCTGCGTGATCCAGATCCGGTCCTGGGCCCGGTCGATCGCCTCGAGGTAGAGCGCCCGGACGGGATAGATCAGCCGGCTGGGCTCGTTGCGCGCGGCCCGGACCGAGGGGTTCCAGTGCGGGGACCCGCTGTCGGGCAGGAGCGGCAGGGTCCGCCGCCGGTGACGGTTCCAGAAGTCGACGAAGGCGTTCTGCACCTCCCAGACGCCCGGTCCCCGCACCCGCAGGTGGGTGTCGCGCCACCTCGTGGCGTAGAGGGAACCGATGTTGTAGCCCCCGACGAAACCCACGACACCGTCGACGACGAGGATCTTGCGGTGGTCCCGTCCGCTCCGTCGGACGTTGATCAGCGGTATCCCCGCACGCACGACGGGGAACCCGAGCACGTGCACACCGTCCGGGAACCGCTTGAACGAGGGGGGGACCACGATGTTGGCGAACCCGTCGTAGACCACGCACACGAGCACGCCCCGGTCCGCCGCCCGCACGACCGCGTCCTTGAACCGGTGCCCGACCTCGTCGCCCTTCCAGATGGAGGAGGCGAGGTAGACGAAGTGCTCGGCGGCGTCGATCGCGGCGATCATGTCGTCGTAGAGGATCTCGCCGTAGGTGTAGGTCGTGATCTCGTTCCGTCCCACGGTGGCCTCGCGGGGTTCGTCGGCGGGAGCCTGGTGCTCCTCCCGCGGGCTGCGCCGTTTGCGCAGCTCGTCCGCGGCCACCACGGCCGCGGCCAGTCCCAGCTGGCCGGCGACGCCCCATGCCACGACGCGGAGCGCCACCTGCCGACCCCGCCGCAGCAGGGTGTGGAGCTCAGGGGCGAGGACACGGACCATGGGCGACAATCTATCGGGCGCACAATGGGCCTCGTGGCACCGGACGACGAGCAGACCCCCCAGGCCCGCGCGGCCACCCTCCTCCGGAGCCTGCACGACGGGCAGGGACGGTCCGTCCTGGACGGGCTCCCCGCCTACGACGAGCAGGCCGTCCTGGGTCTGACCGCCCGGTTGCGGGCCGAGGGGGTCCCCGCGGACCTGGTGGCGGCGGCGCTGACCCAGAGCCGGTTGCGGTCCCGCGGGCGGCGCCGCCTGGGCGACCTGGTCGACACGCTGCTGCTGACCGAGGACGGCCTGGAGCAGGCGACGCGGCCGGCCGTGGCCGCCCGGCACGCCGCCCGGTTCGCGAGCGCCGGCGTCTCCCACGTCTGGGATCTCGGCTGCGGGCTCGGCCTCGACGCGATGGCGCTGGCCACGGCCGGTCGGAGAGTCACGGCGGTGGACCGCGACCCGGCCGTCGTCGCCGCCGCGCAGGCCAACCTCGCGGCCCACCCGCGGGCACGGGTGCTCCGGGCGGACGCCGAGGCGGTGTCGCCCGATCCCGACGACGGGGTGTGGTTCGACCCCGCCCGGCGCACCCCGGGCGTCGCGGACGTGCACGGACGCACCCGGCGCAGCTCCCGTCTCGGCGAGCTGTCCCCCTCCTGGGAGCACGTGCGGCGCGTGGCCGGACGGGTCCGGGCGACAGGGGTCAAGCTCTCGCCGGGGTTCTCCCCCGCGGACGTCCCGGACGGCGTCGACGCCGAGTGGGTCTCCCTGGACGGGGACGTCCTGGAGTGCGCCCTGTGGTGGGGCGCTGCGGCCGCAGGGCACGGCCGGTCGGCGGTCGTGGGAGCCACGACGGGGTCGCGGGAGGCAGGTGGCGGAGAGGTCGGGTGGCACGTGGTCCGGCCCCCCACGGACCGGCCCGAGGTGCTCGCACCCGGCCGGTCCGTGGGAGCCTTCCTCGCCGAGCCCGACCGTGCGGTGGTCGCCGCCCGGCTCACCTCCGCCCTCGCCGCCGCCGTGGACGGCCACGAGCTGGACGAGGGCGTCGGCTACGTGTCCGCGGACCGGCCGGTCACCCTCCCCTGGGCCCGCTGGTATGCGGTGCAGGAGGTGCTCCCCCTCCGGTCCCGGCAGGTCCGGGCCTGGGTGCGCGAGCGCGGTGCGGGTCGGGCCACGATCAAGAAGCGGGGGGTCGGCGTGGACCCCGACCGGTTCCGGGCCGAGCTGCGGCTGCGCGGAGAGGGCCCGGAGGTGGTCCTCGTCCTGACCAGGGTCGCCGGCCACCCCGTCACCCTCGTCGTGGAGCCGCTCCCGACCCCCTGACCGTGGTACCGGGGATGCTCAGTGGTGGTGGCTCTGCCCGGCCTGCACGAGCTCGACCGGCTGGGAGGAGTCCGCGGACAGGTCGAGGTCCGAGGGTGTCCTGCCCTTCTGCACCATCTGCGCCCCCAACGCCGCCACCATCGCACCGTTGTCGGTGCAGAGCCCCGGTCGAGGCACGCGCAACCGGATGCCCGCAGCGTCGCAGCGCTCCTGCGCGAGGGCCCGCAGCCGGCTGTTGGCCGCCACCCCACCGCCGATGAGCAGGTCCTCCACCCCGTGCTCGGCGCAGGCCAGGACGGCCTTGCGGGTGAGGACGTCGACGACCGCCTCCTGGAAGCTGGCGGCGACGTCGGCCACCGGCACCGGCTCCCCCGCCTGCTCCCGGGCCTGGACCCACCGGGCCACCGCGGTCTTCAGGCCCGAGAAGGAGTAGTCGAAGCGGTGCCGCTGCAGGTCCCGTCCCGAGGTCAGCCCCCGCGGGAACTCGATGGCCACCTGGTTGCCCTCCCGCGCGACGCGGTCGATGTGGGGACCACCCGGGAAGGGCAGGCCCAGCAGCCGGGCGACCTTGTCGAAGGCCTCCCCGGCCGCGTCGTCGATGGTGGCGCCCAGGGACCTGATGTCGTGCGTGACGTCGGGCACGAGCAGCAGGTTGGAGTGTCCTCCGCTGACGAGCAGACCCAGGGTGGGTTCCGGCAGCGGCCCGTGCTCGACGACGTCGACCGCCACGTGCGCGGCGAGGTGGTTGACGCCGTACAGGGGAACGTCGAGCGCGACCGCCAGAGCCTTGGCCGCCGCCACCCCCACCAGCAGCGCCCCGGCCAGCCCGGGCCCTGCCGTCACGGCGACGGCGTCCACGTCCTGGAGCCGCACGCCCGCCTCCCGGCACGCCCGCTCGATCGTCGGGACCATGGCCTCCAGGTGTGCGCGGCTGGCGACCTCGGGCACGACCCCGCCGAACCGGGCGTGCTCGTCGACGCTGCTGGCGATCGCGTCGAAGAGCAGGGTGCCTCCCCGCACGAGGCCGACCCCGGTCTCGTCGCAGCTGGTCTCGATGCCCAGCACCAGGGGTTCGTTCACGGGGTCGTCAGCTCCTTGCGCAGGACGAGGGCGTCGACGGCGGGACCGCCGTCGGAGGACCGGTAGTAACCGCGCCGCACGTGCACCTGCCGGTATCCGGCTGCCGCATAGAGGCCGAGGGCAGGAACGTTGTCCGCCCGCGCCTCGAGCATCATGCTGCCCGCACCTGAGCTGCGGGCCACCTCGTGCAACCGGTCCAGGAGACGGGACCCACAGCCACGGCCCCGCACCGCGGGGTCGACCGCGAGCGTCATGACGTCGGCCACCTCACCGTCCGAGCTGAGCCCGGCATAGCCGACGACCTGCTCCTGCGCGGGCGCGCCGTCACCCCCGGGCTCCCCCTGCCGACCCCCGCAGGCCTGCGTCGCCACCCAGTACGACCGGTCCGGACGCCGCGCCAGCTCGGCCCAGAACGTCGCCTCCGTCCAGGCGTCCACCGGGAAGCACCGTCTCTCCAGCCCGGTCATGGCAGCCAGGTCGCGCCAGTCCGCCGACCGCACCTGCAGCGCCCCGGTCACCTCCCCCCACCTCTCACCGCACCGGCGACGGCGT
>DATISK010000162.1:0-8487 GCA_035581545.1 Ornithinimicrobium sp.
ACCTCCGCCTCCGGAGGACCGCTCGCCCTCTCCACCCGTGCGCGGCTGGCCCTCACGGCTGCCCTCCGGGGCACGGCTCCGGGCACCGTCCGACCGGCCGTCGCCACGTCCGACCTGTCGCCGACCGGTGCCACCGCCGCGCCCGCCCTCGGCACGTCCGCCGCGCCCTGCGCCGCCGTGACCGCCACGGCCGCCCCGACCCGGTTCGCCGAGATCCTCGAGCTGCTCGGCGTCCAGGCCCTCGTGGGTCCGCAGCGACCGGGGCAGCGTGCCGCGCGTCCCCGCAGGGATGTTCAGCTGCTCGAAGAGGTGCGGGCTGGAGGAGTAGGTCTCCTCCGGCTCGGGGTAACCCAGGTCGAGGGCCTTGTCGATGAGGCTCCAGCGGGGCATGTCGTCCCAGTCGACGAACGTGATGGCCACCCCGGTGGCTCCGGCCCGGCCGGTCCGGCCGATGCGGTGCAGGTAGGTCTTCTCGTCCTCGGGGCACTGGTAGTTGATGACGTGGGTGACCGCCTCCACGTCGATGCCGCGGGCGGCGACGTCGGTGGCGACCAGGACGTCGACCTTGTCGCTGCGGAAGGCCCGCATCGCCTGCTCGCGGGCCCCCTGACCGAGGTCCCCGTGGATCGCCGCGGCCGCGAACCCGCGGTCGATGAGCTCGTCGGCGACCTTGGCAGCCGTCCGCTTGGTCCGCGTGAAGATGATCGTGCGCCCACGCCCCTCGGCCTGCAGGATGCGCGCCACCATCTCGATCTTGTCCATCGCGTGCGCCCGGTAGGCGAACTGCTCGACGGCGGCCACGGTCTGCCGGTGGTCGTCGCCGTCCTCGCTCATCGCGCGGATGTGCGTGGGCTGGGTCATGTAGCTGCGGGCCAACGACACCACGGCCCCCGGCATGGTCGCGCTGAACAGCATGGTGTGTCGACCGGCCGGCGTCAGGGCGAGCAGCTTCTCGACGTCGGGCAGGAAGCCGAGGTCCAGCATCTCGTCCGCCTCGTCGAGCACGACCGTGCGCGCGTGGCCCAGGTTCAGGTGCCCCTTGGCCGCCAGGTCCAGGAGTCGACCCGGCGTGCCGACGACGACCTCGACCCCCTTCTGGAGGGCCTCGATCTGAGGCTCGTAGGCGCGGCCCCCGTAGATCGTGAGCACCCTGATGCCGCGTCGCGTTCCGGCCTTGGCCAGGTCGCCCGACACCTGCACGGCCAGCTCCCGGGTGGGGGCCACCACGAGGGCCTGGGGGGCGCCGGCGCCGGGGAGCTCGCCCGCGCCCGCGTCCCCCGGGGCGAGCACGTGGTGCAGGATCGGCAGGCCGAAGCCGAGGGTCTTGCCCGTGCCGGTCTTGGCCTGGCCGATGATGTCGTGCCGGGCGAGCGCCACCGGCAGGGTCATCGACTGGATGGGGAAGGGATGGGTGATCCCGCCGTCGGCCAGCGCGGCCACGATGTCGGCGTGGATGCCGAAGTCGGCGAAGGTGCGGTCGTCCTGCAAGGTCTCTTCCGATCGGTGGGTGCGGTCCAGCACCACGGGAGGTATGCCGTGGGCGGGTCGTACGGAGCCGATCGGGTGTGTCCTTGGGAAGTCGGGCGACGCGCCCGACGAGAGCAACCGTGCCAGGCACGGCCGACCGGTCACCGGTCCAACGGGCTCAGCGTAGCGGACCCCGGGGCGGTTCCGGGCCGGCTGCCCGACCGGCGTCGGGCGAGGTTGGCGGGGGAGCACGAACGGCGCCCCTCCGAGGAGGGGCGCCGTGTGCCGTGACCTGAGGTCGCGGCCGGGGCGGGACGTACCCGCCCCGTCGTGATCGGTGGGTCAGCGACCCACGCGGTCGTGCGTGGTGTTGCGGCCGGTGATCGCCCCGTAGGCGAGCACGACGATGACCGCGCCGATGACGCCGAGGATGATCCCCCAGAAGTTCAGCAGGCCACCCTCGTAGTCGAAGATCAGCGAGCCGAGGAACGAACCGAGCAGGGCGCCCACGGCACCGAGCAGGATCGTCATCGGGATCGAGAGGTTCTGCTTCCCCGGGAGGACCAGACGGGCCAGAGGACCCACGATGAGGCCGGCCACGAGGGCAGCGATGATGGTGGAGATCATGGTGTACACCTTCCAACAGACGTCCATCACGGGGACACCCCCGGGATGGTGGTCACGGGCATACCCGTATGAACCGGCATTCAGAGTAGTCAGTTCTTCTCCCAGGGTCCATTCAGGACTCCTCCCGGGGCTGTCCAGGTGACCGTCGCCGCGTTCCGGCGGGGTCTATCGGCCGAAGCCGACGCGTCCCTTCTCCTGGGCGCCGATCTCCACGTAGGCCAGCGCGTCGGTCGGCACGAGCACCGTGGCGCCCTTGTCGTCCTCCAGCTCGATGAGCTGGCTGCCGGAGGACATGGCGTCGGCGACGGTGGCGCGGACCTGCTCAGGGGTGTGGGCTGACTCGAACGCGACCTCGCGGGCCACGTTGCGGATGCCGATGCGGACCTCCACGGGCGATCCTCCTTGCTTGGGGGTGGTGGGTGTGGGTCGAGGGTAGCCGGGCGGCCGGTCGCTCACGACGGCGGCTGCTCCTCGACCTGGGGGTAGTGGGCGATCCCCCGCCAGGCGAGCGTCGTCACCAGCTCGGCCGCCTCGGGAAGGGGGATGGTCGATCCCCCCTCGAACCACTGACGGGCGGCCGACTGCACCATACCCACGAGGGTGGTCCCGAGCAGCACGCACTCGGTCCACCCCAAGGTGGTCTGGTCGCGCAGCACCCGTCCGATCGCCTCGGCCGAGCGGCTGCGCGCGTCGTCGAGGATCGTGGCCACGGCGGGGTCGGCCCCCATGTCGGAGGCGAACACCAGCTGGTACCCGGACGCGGGGCGGTCGACGAACTCGAAGTAGGCGCGGGCGCAGGCGGCGATCCGCGCCCCGTTGTCGGAGGTGGAGTCCAGGGCCTGGGTGATCGTGGCGACGACGTCGTCGGCGACCCGGGCGGCGAGGGCGAGGTAGAGGTCCAGCTTGCTGTCGAAGTGCTGGTACAGGACGGGCTTGGAGACTCCGGCGCGCTCGGCGATGTCATCCATCGACGTCGCGTGGTACCCGTTCTCGGAGAACGCGGCCAGGGCTGCCTCCAGCAGGGTGACCCGTCGCGCGTCGCGGGGCAGCCGGACCCGCTGGTCGGTGCGGTGGGCGGGTGTCGTCACGACGGCCTCCTGGGCTGGGTTGCGCCCAATCCTAGGGCTCCCGGACGGCGCGGTCCGGTGACGTGCCGGTGCAGGTGTGTCGTGGTCGGGTGATGAGATGGAGGACATGCAGGACGTCGACCCACACCTCCCGGTGCCCGACCCCGGCCAGGCGCGCGTCGTCGGGCACCGGGGTGGGGTCCTGCTCGTCACCGGCGCCCCCGGCACCGGGAAGACCACGGCGCTGGTGCGCCATGTGCAGCAGCGGGTGGCCGAGGGTGTGGAGCCCGACTCCTGTCTGGTGCTGGCGCCCACCAGGCAGGGGGCCGCGCGGCTCCGGACCGCCATCGGCCGGGGGCTGGGTCACACCTACACCGAGCCTCTGGCCCGGACGGCGGCATCCTTCGCGTTCTCGGTGCTCCGGCTCGCCGCCGCCCGGGCGGACGGGCCCCTGCCGCGCCTGCTGTCCGGCGCCGAGCAGGACGTCATCCTGCGTGAGCTGCTGGCGGGGCACGCCAGCGACGGACGAGGCCCGGCATGGCCCGTGGAGCTCGGCCCCGCCCTGCCGACCTCGGGGTTCCGCGCCCAGCTGCGCGACCTGCTCATGCGTGCCGTCGAGCGCGGGCTGGAGCCGGACGACCTGCGCGAGCTGGGGGCCCGGCACGACCGTCCGGAGTGGGCCGCGGCGGCGGACGTGCTCGCCGAGTACGACGAGGTGACGGCGCTGTCGGAGCCCGGCGCCTACGACCCGGCGTGGATCTGCACCGCTGCGGCCGACGCCCTCGAGGACGACCCGGAGCTGGCTGCCCGGGTCGGCGACCGGTTGTCCGTCGTCGTCGTCGACGACGCGCAGGAGCTCACGGCCTCCGCCGCACGCCTCGTGGCGGTGGTCCGTGCGACCGGCACCGACGTCGTGCTGGCCGGCGACGCCGACTCCTCGGTCCTCGGTTTCCGGGGAGCCGTTCCCGAGCTGTTCGTCGAGCTGGCCCACGAGCTGCACGCGGCCGACCGTCGGGCGTTCCCCGGGCTCGGGGACTCACCGGCGACCGTCGTGCTTCCTCGCCGGCACCGCGGTGGGCCCGAGCTGTCGGAGGTCGTCGCCCGGGTCGCCGACCGGATCGGGGTCGTGCACGGCGCGGCCCACCGTCGGCCGGAGGCCCCGCCCGTGGGGTCCACCGCGCAGGCGGTGCCGTCCGTCGGGCCACCCGCCGGGGGGTCGAGGGCGGAAGACACCCCGGTGCAGCTCGCGCTCCTCCGCAGCCGCGCCCAGGAGGCTGCCTACGTGGCCCACTGGCTTCGCGAGTCCCATCTCCTGCACGGGGTTCCGTGGGAGGAGATGGCGGTGGTGGCCAGGTCGGGCGCCCAGCAGGAGTCCGTCCGTCGGGCCTTGGCCGCCGGTGGCGTCCCCGTCCGGCTCGACCGGGCGGGCGTGCCCCTGGGCCAGGATCCCGCTGTGGTCCCGTTGCTGACGGCCTTCGACGCCGTCACCCGGGACGCCGACGCGGCCTGCACCGTCGACGCCGCCGAGGCGGTGCTGCTGCTCACCTCCCCGCTGGGCGGGGTGGACCCGGTCCACCTGCGCCGCCTGCGGCGCCGGCTGCGGGGGGAGGAGGTCGCCGCGGGGGGCGACCGGTCGGCCGACGAGATCCTGGCGGACGCCCTGTCCGATCCCGGGCGGCGACCGGTCGTGGCCTCGGACGGCCATCCGGACCTGATGCCCGTGGCCCGGGTCGGGCAGGTGCTCGACGCAGGTCGTGCGGTGGTGCGTTCGGACCCCCCCGGGACGGCCGAGGACGTGCTGTGGGCCCTGTGGGAGGCGGCCGGGGTGGCGTCGTCCTGGGCGCAGCAGGCGCGCGCGGGCGGGGTGACCGGGGCCCGCGCCGACCGTGACCTGGATGCCGTGCTGGTCCTGTTCGGGGCGGCGGAGGCCTACGTCGACCGTCTCCCCGGCAGCTCCCCCCGGGGCTTCCTGCAGCACGTCCGCAGTGCCGAGGTCGCCGCCGACACCCTGGTCGTCGGGGCGCGCGACCGGCACAGCGTGGAGGTGATCACGCCCCAGGCCAGCGCCGGCCGGCAGTGGCGTCGGGTGGCCGTCGTCGGGGTGCAGGACGGGGTCTGGCCGGACCTGCGTCTGCGGGACACCCTCCTGGGATCCGAGGCCCTGGTCGCGGCCGTGCAGGGTCGCGCCGCCACCGGCCCCGAGGCGGTGCGGGCGGCCCAGGCGCAGGTGCGGGCCGGCGAGCTGCGCCAGTTCCACGTGGCCGTCAGCCGGGCGGTCGAGCAGCTCCTGGTGACCGCGGTGTCCAGCACGGAGGACCAGCCCTCCAGCCTGCTCGACCTGGTCCGCCCCGGTTACCCGCGCGACGGGCTGGTGACGGTCCCGGCGCCCATGACCCTGCGCGGGCTCGTCGGCCTCCTGCGACGGGAGGCGGTCAGGTCCCACCGGGCCGGGGACCGGCGTCGTCGGGACGCCGCGCTGGACGTGCTGCTGAGGCTGGGGGAGGCGGGGGCTGCGGGCACCGACCCGACGGGCTGGTGGGACACCCGGCTGGTCTCGACCGACCGGCCGCTCGTCCCCGACGGACCCGTCCGGGTGTCACCGTCGCACGTCCAGGGGTTCCACGACTGCCCGCTGCGCTGGTTCCTCACCGGACGGGGCGGCGAGGACGGCGAGGCCGTCAAGGCCGAGATCGGCACCCTGGTGCACGACGTCGTCGCCGCCAGCCCGGACGGTGACCTCGACACGCTGACCCGTGAGCTGGACCGCCGGTGGCCCGACGTGGGGCTGCGCCCTGGCTGGGTGGAGGAGCGGGAGCACCGACGGGCCAGGGCGATGCTGGCCAAGTACGTCGCCTACGCCGCCGCTGCCTCGTCCGCGGGTCGCACGCTGCTGGGCACCGAGGTGGCGCTGCGGGTCGTGGTCGCCGCCCAGGGCGACGACCGTGACGTGGAGCTGGTCGGGTCGGTGGACCGGCTGGAGCAGGACGACCGGGGCCGGCTGTGGATCATGGACCTGAAGACCGGCCGTTCCAAGCCGGCGGCCGCCGACATCGCGGAGCACGCGCAGCTGGGTGCCTACCAGGTGGCGGTGGAGGAGGGTGCCTTCGCCCAGGAGGCTCCGGCCGCCGGCAGCGGGGGGGCCCAGCTGGTGCACCTGGGCACGCCGGGCCGCTCGTTCAGCACCCAGTCCCAGCCGGCCGTCCAGGAGGCGCAGGACCCCGCCTGGGCCCGCCGTCTGGTCACCGAGGCGGCCGGGGGGATGGCCGGGCACGCCTTCCCCGCCCGCCTGGACGACCAGCGGTGCCGGACCTGCGTGGTCCGCTTCTCCTGTCCCCTCCAGCCCGAGGGGCGGCAACGATGAGCCGATCGAGCGCGCCGGGCGAGAGCACCGGCGGTCTTCCGCACGCGCCGCGCTACAGCGCCGCCGACCTCGCTCAGGCGCTGGGGACCGACCCGCCCACCGCCGAGCAACGGGCGGTCGTCGAGTTCGACCTGTCGCCGGCGGTCGTCGTCGCCGGTGCCGGCTCGGGCAAGACCGAGACCATGGCCTCCCGGGTGATCTGGCTGATCGCCAACGGCTACGTGCGGCCCGAGGAGATCCTGGGGCTGACCTTCACGCGCAAGGCGGCGCACGAGCTGAGCGCCCGGCTGGCCACCAAGCTGGAGCAGCTGCGGGGCACCGGTCTGTGGCGTCCGGGAGGCGAGGCCCGCGAGGACGCCTTCGACCTGCCCACCGTCTCCACCTACCACGCCTACGCCGGGCGCCTGGTCGCCGAGCACGGGCTGCGCCTCGGGGTCGAACCCGACTCCCAGCTGCTGTCGGAGGCCGCGTGCTGGCAGCTGGCGCACGACGTGGTCGCCGCCTACGACGGCGACATGTCCGGCACGGAGAAGGCGGAGTCCACGGTCGTGCGGGCCGTCCTGGACCTCGCCGGGGAACTGGGGGAGCACCTCGTCCCCCCGGAGGACGCCCTGAGCTGGTTGGAGCGGCTCGCGGACCGGGTCGCCGCCCTGCCCGGCAGGGACGGGGGGCGTCCGCTGACGGCGGGCAGGGACCTGGCGACCGCGCTCAGGGAGCAGGCCCTCGTCTATCCCCTGGTCCAGCGCTACCGCGCGGCCAAGGCCGCGCGGTCGGCGCTCGACTTCGGTGACCAGATGGCCCTGGCAGCACGCCTCGCGAGGGACGTCGGGGCCGTGGCAGCGGGGGAGAGGGCTCGCTACCGCGCGGTGCTGCTCGACGAGTTCCAGGACACCTCGGAGGCGCAGATGGTGCTGATGAGTTCGCTCTTCGCCGGGCTGGACCTGCCGATCACCGCGGTCGGCGACCCCCACCAGTCGATCTACGGATGGCGTGGCGCGAGCGCCAGCACGCTGAGCCGGTTCCCCGACGTGTTCGCGGCGGGTGGGCGAGCGGCGGCCGTGCTCAGCCTGAGCACCTCGTGGCGCAACTCCCGCAGCGTGCTGGCCGCTGCCAACGTGGTGGCCGACGACCTGCAGGCCGCCACCAGGATTCCCGTCCGGACCCTCTCACCCGCGCCGTCCGCGGGGCCCGGGCTGGTCGAGGTGGCCCGGCTCGTCGACCACGTCGCCGAGGCGGAGCACGTCGCCGACTGGGTGGCCGGGCACTTCGGTCCCGGACGCACCGCGGCCGTGCTGTGCCGGGCCAGGGCCCAGTTCCCGGTGGTGGTCGACGCCCTGCGCCGGCACGGCCTGCCCGTGGAGGTGGTCGGACTGGGCGGCCTGCTCGACACCCCCGAGGTCCTCGACCTCGTCGCAGCCCTGTGGGCGACCCAGGAACCCACCCGCGGGGACCAGGTCATGCGCCTGCTCACCGGACCGGTCTGCCGCCTGGGGGCGGCCGACGTCGACGCCCTGTGGGCGCGGGCCCGTGAGCTGGCGCGCCCGGTGGACGGTGCGGCCGTGGGCGGCCGCGAGCATGCACCGGTCCTCGCCGAGGCCGTCGAGCATCCACCTCCGGCCGGCTGGGTCGGAACCCGCGGCCAGCACCTCTCCCCCGAGGGTGCCGAGCGGGTGCGCCGTCTCTCCGGGGTGCTTCGTCGGCTGCGCTCCCTGACGGGGCTGGCCCTGCCCGACCTGGTGGTCGAGACCGAGCGTCTGCTCGGCCTGGACCTCGAGGTCGCCGCCGACCCCGACCTGCACCCCGCCTGGGGCCGGGCCCAGCTGGACGCCCTCGCGGACGTCGCGGCCGGGTATGCGGGGAGTGCCGAACGTGTCACGCTCGGGGGCTTCCTGGACTGGCTCGACGCCGCCCGGCAGCACGAACGGGGCCTGGAGGAGGCGGACGTCCCCGAGCTGGCCGAGGTGC
>DATISK010000163.1:0-8413 GCA_035581545.1 Ornithinimicrobium sp.
GACGGACCCCTCCCTGCCCGTCAGGCTCGATCTCGTCGTGCGCCCGGCTCCCCCGACGGGCGGCGGTGCGGAACCCCTCGCCCACCTCGACCCCCTTGATCGCCTGCACCCCCATGAGGGCGGCCGCGAGCCTCGCGTCCAGCCGGCGGTCCCAGTGGACGTGCGAGCCGAGACCCGGGGGCAGGCCCCAGGCCAGGACCTCCACCACGCCCCCGAGGGTGTCACCGTCCTGGCGGGCGGCGTCGATCTCGGCCACCATCGCGGCCGACCGCTGCGGGTCCAGGGTGCGCACCGGGTCGGCGTCCAACGCCTCCACGTCGTCCGGCCGGGGCAGGTCCCGGAGCGCAGGGGCGTCGTCGTCGACCGACGGGACGCCGGCCCGGCCGATGCTGACGGTGTGCGAGACGAGCCGGACCCCGACGGCCTGCTCCAGGAACGCCGCGGCCACGGCACCGAGGGCGACCCGGGCCGCCGTCTCCCGGGCCGAGGCGCGCTCCAGCACGGGGCGGGCCTCGTCGAAGCCGTACTTGGTCATCCCCACGAGGTCGGCGTGACCGGGCCGGGGACGGGTCAGCGGTCGGTTGCGCGCCAGCTCCTGGGGCGCGCCCACGTCGTCCGCGCGCAGGAGTGCGTCCTCGGGCACCGGCTCCGGGCTCATCACCGCCTGCCACTTGGCCCACTCGGTGTTCTCCACGAGGAGGGCGAGGGGCGAGCCGATGCTCAGCCCGTGCCGCAGCCCGCCCAGGAAGCGCAGCTCGTCGGCCTCGAAGGACATCCGGGCGCCCCGGCCGTAGCCGAGGCGACGGCGGGCCAGCGCCCCCTCGACGGCGGCCCGGTCCACCCGCACCCCGGCGGGCAGCCCCTCGAGGACGGCGGTCAGGGCGGGGCCGTGGGACTCCCCGGCGGTCAACCAGCGCAGCATGGCGGCGATTCTCCCACGCGCCCGCAGCAGGACCTGCGGCCGGTCGCCGGACCGGTCGCCGTCCGGCCCGTCAGAACAGCCCGGCCGTCGACCCCGGCACGAGGACCAGGCCCAGCAGGGCGCCGACCATCATCGGCGGCCCGTAGGCGAAGTCGCCCTTCCAGCCGACCCGGCGCGTCACGAGCAGCAGGACCGCCAGCAGACCCCCGACGAGGAAGCCCGCGTAGATCCCGGCCACCACCTCGGGCCAGCCGAACCACCCCAGGCCACCACCGAGGACGACCGCGAGCTTGACGTCGCCCAGGCCCAGGGCCAGCGAGCCGCGGGCCAGGGACAGCAGCGCCAGCAGGAGGTAGAAGCCGCCGCTGGCCACGCCGGCCAGCACCGACCGCACCCACGGCTCGACCCCCCCGCCCACGAGGGCGGCGAGGAGCATGCCGCCGGCGAGGAAGCCCATCGTGGGCCACATGATCCGGTCGGGGAGCCGGTGCACGTCCAGGTCCATCGCGGCCAGGCACACGCAGGCCAGCGTCACCAGCAGCAGGGTGGCGGTCACCACCAGGGCCACGGGCCAGCTCGGCACCGCGTCGTCGTCGACGAACCAGACCCGGTGCACCACCAGGGTCGAGGCGCCGGCGAGGGCGAACGGCACCCACCAACGGTTGCCCGGGTAGGGCACCTCGGCCTCGTCCGGCTTGCGGTAGGTGGTCGCCTCCAGCCAGCGGGCGACGGGGATGCCGAGCACGCCGACGACGAGTGCCACGAGGCCGAGGGCCACCTGGTCAGACATCGGTCGGTCCCGGCGGGGTCCTCGAGGAGGCACCGGCGGCCTCGAGCAGGGCCGTGCGCAACACCTCCACCGGGACATCATGCCCGGTCATCAGCCGGACCTGGCGCAGGGCCTGGTGCACCAGCATGGCGGTGCCCCGCAGGACCGGCACGCGCCCGTCCGAGGCGGACGCCACGGCCCTGGCGAAACCGCTCGGCCACGGGGTGTAGGCCACGTCCAGGACGACCGGGCACCCGCCGCCGAGGACCGTCCGGACCGTCTCCGGGAAGGGGGCGACGGTCGCCGGAAGGGTGTTGACGACGACGTCGGGCTCCCCACCGAGCCGGTCCGCCCCCGAGAGCGGGGAGAGGGTGGTCCGGGCCGTCAGGCGTCCGAGCAGCTCCTCGGTGCCCGGACGGGCGCGGTCGCGGACCAGCAGGTGGACCTGCTCCACGCCGAGGCGGTCCAGGGCGACGAGCACCGAGCGGGCGGTGGCCCCACCGCCCAGCACGACGGCCCGCCGGGGCCGGACCAGTCCGGCCTCGGCGAGCGCGGCCCCCACGCCGTGGACGTCGGTGTTGTAGGCCGTCCACCCGCGGCCCGAGGGGACGAGCGTGTTGGCGCTCCCGGTGAGGACGGCGTCCTCGTCGGCCCGGTCGGCGAGCGCGAGCGCCTCGTCCTTCAGGGGCATGGTCACCGACAGCCCTGCCCACTCCGGCCCCAGGCCGGCCACGAACCGGGCCAGCCCTCCCTGCGGGAGCTCGGTGGCCGCATACTCCCACCCGGTGAGCGCGAGCCTGCGGTAGGCCGCCCGGTGGAGCACCGGCGAGAGGGAGTGGCCCACCGGGGACCCGACCACCGCCGCCCGCCGGGGACCGGGGGTCAGCACTGGTCCGGGTTGTCCCGGCACCACTGCTGGAAGAGCTCGACGTTCTCCTGGTGCCCCGCGAAGTCGGTGGCGAACCGGGTCTCACCGGTGGAGGGGTCGATCGTGACGAAGTAGAGCCAGTCACCGGGTTCGGGGTTCAGCACCGCGCGGATGGCCTCCTCGCCAGGGCTGTTGATGGGGCCGGCCGGCAGACCGGGATGGGCGTAGGTGTTGTGCGGATCGGGGTTGGCGCGCTGCTCGTCCGTGGTGCCGGCCAGGCCGCGCTCCTGGTAGACGAAGTGCACCGTGGAGTCCATCTGCAGGTACCCGTTGGTCTCCGGGTTCGGCTGGAGGCGGTTCTCGACGACCTGCGCCACCTTCGGCAGGTCCTCGGAGAACATGCCCTCGCCCTGGACGATGCTCGCCTTGATGATGACCTCGCGCAGCTCGTCGTCGGCGATCCCGAGCTCGTCGTAGACCTGCTTGCCCTGGTCGACGAGCGTCTGCAGCTGCTCCTCGGGGGTGGTGTCCGGCCCGAACTCGTAGGTGCTCGGGTAGAGGAAGCCCTCCAGCTCGCCCTCCGCGGCGTCGGGCAGGTCCAGCGAGGCCGGATCGACCGCCTCGTAGTCGGCGACCTCGTTGCCGGTCGCCTCCGCCAGGGCCGCGAACGTCTCCGCGACCCACAGGCCCTCGCGGACGGTGACCCCGTCGATCTCGCGGAAGTTGCCGTCCAGCAGACGGGCCAGCGCGGCCTCCGAGCTCATCTGGTTGGCCATCCGGTAGGTGCCCGGCTGGATCGAGGAGGACCGGGGGTCCGCCTGCAGGGCGGCGGTGAACGCGGACGCCGAGGCCACCACGTCGTTCTCCGCCAGCAGCTGCGCGATCTGCCCGCCGCCGGCACCCTGGGGCACCTCCACGATCACCTCTCCGGTCCCGGCGCCCTCGTAGTCCTGCGCCGTGGGCTCACCGATCGAGACGCTGGGCAGCAGGTCCCTCATCCATCCGAGGGCGAAGACCGAGGCCGTGACCACCAGCGCCCCCGCGAGCAGCAGCGAGACGCCCACGAGCACCGGGTTGCGCCGCTGGCGGCGCCGCCTGCGGAAGTGGTGCTCCTCGGGATCGAGGACGTCGTCGGCCAGGGACTCGTCGTGGTCGTGGACGCCGCGCAGTCCGAGGACGTCGTCGTCGAACCGGGTCCCGGACGCCGTGCCGTGCACGTCGTGCTCGTCCCAGTCCTCGTGCGGAGGATGGCTCATCCGTGTCCTTTGCTCAGGGGCCGGACCGCGGGGTCCGGGGCTTGCGCGCCTTCAGGGGTTCACCGGGGGGACGGCCGGCGCGTCGGGCATCCAGCGCCGTCTGGAGGATGAGGACGGCGGCGGCCTGGTCCACGACACCGCGGTGGTCGCGTCCCCGGACCCCGCTGCGATGCAGGTTCCGGTGGGCGTCCACCGTGGTCAGACGTTCGTCGACCAGTCGCACCGGCACCTCCAGACGCCGCTGCAGCGCACCAGCGTAGTCGCGCGCCCGCCGTGCGGCCAAGCCCTCGTCCCCCGAGAGGGAGCGGGGCAGGCCCACGACCACCCCGACGGCCCGCCGGTCGACCACCTCGACGGCGATCGCCTCCAGGTCCGACTGGCCCTGCTGATCCCTCCTCAGCGTCGCCACGGGATGGGCCAGCAGACCCACCGGGTCGCTGGCCGCCAGCCCCACGCGGGCCTCGCCGACGTCGACGCCCAGCAGCACCCCCTCACCGGGGGTCACGGCCGCAGCGCGTCCTCGATGCGACGCAGCGCCTCGCCGGTCCGGGTGGGGTCCTGCCCGCCGCCCTGGGCCAGGTCGTCCTTGCCGCCACCGCCGCCGCCCAGGGTCTGGGCCGCGACCTTGACGAGGGACCCCGCCCTGATGCCGCGACCGCGGGCGGCCTCGTTGGTGCCGACGACCACGTGCGGACGTCCGCCCGAGGTGCCGGTGAGGGCGACGACCACGGGGCGGTCAGCACCCAGGCGACCGCGCAGGTCGGTCACCGCACGCCGCAGGTCGTCCCCGCTCGACCCCTCGCCCAGGTCGTGCCCCAGGAAGGTCACCCCGTCCACGTCACGCGCCTGGTCGGTGAGGGAGGCCGCGGCCGCCAGGGACTGCTGGGCCTTGGCCTGCGCGATCTGGCGCTCGGCCTCCTTCAGGCGGGTCATCAGCTGGCCGATGCGGTCGGGCAGCTCGTCGGGGCGCACCTTCAGGGAGTCCGTGAGCTGGTTGACGATGACGTTCTCCCGCGCCAGGTGCTGGTAGGCGTCGGCTCCGACCAGAGCCTCGACCCGGCGCACGCCGGACCCGATCGAGGCCTCGCCCATGATCTTCACGAGGGAGAGCTGGGCGGAGTTGAGCACGTGCGTCCCGCCGCAGAGCTCCAGCGACCAGGGGCCGCCGACCGAGACCACCCGCACCACGTCGGGGTACCGCTCGCCGAAGAGCGCCATCGCCCCCATCTCCCGGGCCTGGGTCAGCGGCATCTCCGCCGCGCTGACCGACAGGTCGTCCATGAGCCGCTCGTTGATCCTGGCCTCGACGGCCGCGAGCTCCTCCCCGCTGAGACCGCGGGTGGACCGGAAGTCGAAGCGCAGCCGTCCGGGGGCGTTCTCCGAGCCGGCCTGGGTCGCGGTGTCGCCCAGGGCCTCCCGCAGGACCTTGTGCACGATGTGGGTGGCCGTGTGGGCCCGCGAGACCGACGCCCTGCGCAGCGTGTCGATCTCGGCCGTCGCGCCCTCACCCACGGCGACCTCACCTTCCACCAGCCGGCCGCGGTGCACGACGAGCCCGGGCATCGGCCGCTGGACGTCGCTGACCTCGACGACCGCGCCGCCCGCGAGCCGGATGACGCCGTGGTCGGCCAGCTGCCCGCCGGCCTCGGCGTAGAAGGGGGTGCTGCCCAGGACGAGCTCGACCTCGGGTCCGCCGGCCTCCGCGGACCGACCCGTGGCGCTGAGCCGCTCGACCTCCTGACCGGCCGTGAGCAGACCCACGACCGGGGACTCCCCCGTCGTCTGCTCGTACCCGGTGAACTCCACCGGGCGACCGAGCCGGTCCGCGACCTGACGGTAGGAGGTGGCCTCGCCGTGCCCGGCCTTCTTGGACCGGGCGTCGGCCTTGGCGCGCTGCCGCTGCTCGGCCATCAGCGTGCGGAAGCCCTCCTCGTCGACGGACAGGCCCTGCTCGGCGGCCATCTCCAGCGTCAGGTCGATCGGGAAGCCGTAGGTGTCGTGCAGCTGGAAGGCCTGGCCACCGGCGAGCTTCGTGGCCCCCGACTCCTTGGCCCGGGCGACGGCGGTGTCCAGGATGGTGGTGCCGCTGGCCAGGGTGCGCCGGAAGGCCTCCTCCTCGGCGTAGGCCACCTCGCTGATCCGGGCCCAGTCGCGCTCCAGCTCGGGGTAGGACTGCTTCATCACGTCCTTGCTGACCGGCAGCAGCTCGGGCAGGGCCGGGTCGTGGACGCCGAGCAGCCGCATCGAGCGCACGGCCCGGCGCAGGAGGCGGCGCAGCACGTAGCCACGACCCTCGTTGCCGGGGGTGACGCCGTCACCCATGAGCATCAGGCCGGAGCGGACGTGGTCGGCGACGACCCGGAAGCGCACGTCGTCGTCGTGGTCCTTGCCGTAGGCGCGGCCGGAGAGGTCCTCGGCACGCTCGATGACGGGGTAGACCTCGTCGATCTCGTAGAGGTTGTCCACGCCCTGGAGGAGGTAGGCGACCCGCTCCAGGCCCATGCCGGTGTCGATGTTCTTCGTGGGCAGCTCGCCGGCGATGTCGAAGTCGGTCTTGGAGCGCACCGCCGACAGCTCGTCCTGCATGAAGACGAGGTTCCAGATCTCCAGGTAGCGGTCCTCGTCCACGACCGGACCGCCGTCCGGGCCGTGCTCGGGTCCGCGGTCGATGTAGATCTCGCTGCACGGACCGCCGGGGCCGGGCACGCCCATCGACCAGTAGTTGTCCGCCGGCCCGCGCCGCTGGATGCGCTCCTGCGGAAGCCCGGCGACGCGGTGCCACAGGTCCGCGGCGTCGTCGTCGCCGTCGAGGACGGTGACCCAGACGGACTCGGGGTCGAAGCCGAGGAACCCGTCGTCCTGGGAGCCGGTGACGAACTCCCAGGCGTGCGAGATCGCCCCCTCCTTGAAGTAGTCGCCGAAGGAGAAGTTGCCGTTCATCTGGAAGAAGGTGCCGTGCCGGGTGGTCCGCCCGACCTCCTCGATGTCGAGGGTCCGCACGCACTTCTGCACCGACGTGGCCCGCGGCCAGGGAGGCGTCTCCTGGCCCAGGAAGTAGGGCTTGAACGGCACCATGCCGGCGTTGACGAACAGCAGGTTGGGGTCGTCGTAGACCAACGGGGCGCTGGGCACCACGGAGTGGCCCTTGCTCTCGAAGAACCTCAGCCAGCGACGGCGGATCTCGGCGGTTTCCATGGTCTCCTCACCAGGGGGCGTTCGGACTGACCCACTCTAGCCGCCGTACCCCTGCCCGCCCGAGCCGGAAGAGGACCAGCCCGGGGCGCGACGGACGGACCGGTGGGTCAGCTCGTGACGCCACTGCCGCCGGGTGCTCCGGCGACTGCGGGGAGGCATCTTCCCTCGAGGTTCGGCGTCACCGTCCCCGGACGATGCGCCGCAGCTCGGTCCAGCGGGTCGCCAGACGCTCCTCCCACCCGCGCGTCGTGGGTCGGTAGTAGTCCACGTCCGCCTCGAGCAGGTCGTCGGGCAGGAACTGCTGGGCCCCGACCCCGGCGGGCTCGTCGTGGCTGTAGCGGTAGCCCTCACCGTGCCCCAGGCGGGCGGCGCCGGCGTACCCGCTCCCCCGCAGGTGAGGCGGCACCGCGCCGCCGCGACCGGCCCGGACGTCGGCCACGGCGGCGTTGATGCCGGCGTAGGCAGCGTTGGACTTGGGGGCCAGGGTGTTGTGCACGACCGCCTGCGCCAGCACGATCCGCGCCTCGGGCATCCCGATCTGGGCGACCGCGTGCATCGCGGCGACCGCGGTCTGCAGGGCCGTCGGGTCGGCCATGCCGACGTCCTCGCTGGCGGCGATGACGATCCGGCGGGCGATGAACCGTGGGTCCTCCCCCGCCTCCAGCTGACGGGCCAGGTAGTGCAGCGCTGCGTCGACGTCGCTGCCGCGCATCGACTTGATGAAGGCGCTGGCCACGTCGTAGTGCTGGTCACCCGCCCGGTCGTAGCGCACGGCCGCGGTCGCCACCGCCTGCTCGACCGTGGCCAGCGCGATCGCAGCGACTTCATCCTCCCGTCCGGCAGGACGCTCGTCGGCCGCCACCCCGGCGGCGGCCTCGAGCGTGGTCAGCGCACGGCGGGCGTCACCCCCGGCCATCCGCACGACGTGGTCGAGGGCGTCCTCGTCCAGGGTGAAGCCGCCGGCCAGTCCCCGCTCGTCGGCGAGGGCGCGGCGGACCACGTCGGCCACCTGCTCGTCGGTCAGCGACTCCAGCCGCACCATGACCGACCGCGACAGCAGGGGCGCGATGATGGAGAAGGAGGGGTTCTCCGTCGTCGCCGCCACCAGGACCACCAGCCGGTTCTCCACCCCCGGCAGGAGCGCGTCCTGCTGGGCCTTGGTGAACCGGTGGACCTCGTCGACGAACAGCACGGTCTCCGTCCCGCCCCGGGCGAGCTGGGCCCGCGCGGAGTCGATGGCGGCCCGGACCTCCTTCACGCCCGCGGCCACCGCGGACACCTCGACGAACCGGCGGTTGGTCTGCTGGGACACGATCGAGGCGATCGTGGTCTTGCCGGTGCCGGGCGGACCCCACAGCAGCAGCGACATCGGCTGGTCACCCTCGATCAGCCGGCGCAGCGGC
>DATISK010000164.1:0-2686 GCA_035581545.1 Ornithinimicrobium sp.
ACTACTCCGCCCGCGTCACCGCCACCTCGGGCGACGAGGTGGGCGAGCTCGCGCGTGCCTTCAACCGGATGGCCGAGGACCTGGCGACCGTCGACCGGCAGCGCCGCGAGCTCGTGGCCAACGTCAGCCACGAGCTGCGCACCCCCCTCACCGCGCTGTGTGCGGTGCTCGAGAACCTCGTCGACGGGGTCGGCGACCCGGACCCGGCGGCGTTGAGGACCGCACTCGCCCAGGCCGAGCGGCTCTCGACGCTCGCCTCCGACCTGCTCGACCTCGCGCGCGTCGACGCAGGCGCGACCCCCTTGGCCACCGGGCCGGTCCCGGTCCGTGACCTGCTGGAGCACGCCGTCGCCGAGGCCCGGGTGGTCGGCCGCGAGGTGCGGTACGACGTCCAGGTCACGCCGCCGGAGCTCTCGGCAGCAGCGGACCCGGCGCGGCTGCACCAGCTGGTCGGCAACCTGCTCGACAACGCCTCGCGCCACAGTCCTGCAGGCGGGGTCGTCCGGGTGACGGCCGCGGCCACCGGGACCGGCTGGCTGCTGGAGGTCTCCGACGACGGCCCCGGCATCCCCGCAGCGGACCGCGAGCACGTCTTCGAGCGGTTCGGCACGCTGGCGGAGACCGGGGGCGGCGGCGGAACCGGTCTCGGTCTGGCCATCGCCCGCTGGGTGACCGACCTGCACGGCGGCACCATCCACGTCGTCGACCCCGGGCCACCGGGCACCGGTGCGCGGGTCCGGGTGGAGCTGCCCCAGGACCCGCAGCAGCCGCCCCGGGTCGGCGAACGCGCCCCCGGGACGGTCGGACCGCTCTCCGCGCAGGTCCCCACCCCGTCCTCCACGGTCGTCCCCGACCAGCCGATGGACTCCCTGTTCGGCAGGTTCTGGCCGGAGGTGGGCCTGCGCGGTGACGTGCGCGCGGTCCTCGCCAGCCTCGCCGTCGGCCTGCTGGCGGGCATCGTCCTGCCCTTCCGGGACCACGGCCTGGGCACGCTCCTCGTGCTGCTGGCGGCCGGGGGTGTGGTCCTCGGTCTCAGTGCCCACCGGCGCTCCCCCTTCACGCTGGCCTGCGCCGGGCTGTGCCTGCTCCTCGCGGGGACCGTGGCGGTCCGGGACGCCGAGTGGATCGTGGTCCTCTGCCTCCTGGCGGGTGGGGCGGTCTGCGTGGCCGGGCTCGTGGACGGCCGCACCCTGCCCGCCTTCGTGCTGGCCGGTCTGGCGTGGCCGCTCGCCGGTCTGCGTGGTCTGCCGTGGCTGGGTCGCTCGCTCAGCGCCGTCAGCGGGCTGGGCGACCGCGCGGCGGCGCTCCGCACCGTCGTGTGGTCGGTCCTCGGCGTGGTCGTGTTCGGGCTGCTCTTCGCCTCGGCCGACGCCGTCTTCGCCGAGTGGGCAGGGGCGGTCGTCCCCGACCTGCGGCTCGACACGTTCGTCCTCCGGGCGTTCCTCACCGTGGCCGTCGGGGGGATGGTGCTGGCGGCGGCGTACCTCGCCCTGAACCCGCCCGCGGTCGAGCCCGGCTCGGCGCCGGCCCGACCGGTGGCCCGACGCTACGAGTGGCTCGCGCCGGTCCTGCTCGTCGACGGGGTCTTCCTCGTCTTCCTCGCTGCCCAGGCCACCGTGATCTTCGGGGGTCACGACTACCTCCGGAGCACGACCGGGCTCACCTACGCCGAGTACGTCCACGAGGGGTTCGGCCAGCTCACCGTGGCCACCGCGCTGACCCTCCTCGTCGTGTGGGCAGCCGCCCGCAAGGCGCCCCGGGCGACGGCGGCGGACCTGGCCTGGCTGCGCGGCGCTCTGGGCCTGCTGTGCGTCCTGACGCTGGTCGTCGTTGCCTCCGCGCTGTACCGGATGCACGTCTACCAGGAGGCCTACGGCTTCACCCGGCTCCGGCTCCTCGTCGACGTGTTCGAGGGCTGGCTGGGCCTGCTGGTGCTGGGGGTGATGGCCGCCGGGCTGACGCTGCGCGCGGCCTGGCTCCCCCGCGCCGCCCTGCTCAGCGGCGCCGGTCTCCTGCTCCTGCTGGCGGCGATCAACCCCGACG
This sequence comes from Ornithinimicrobium sp., assembly GCA_035581545.1. Taxonomy (GTDB): domain Bacteria; phylum Actinomycetota; class Actinomycetes; order Actinomycetales; family Dermatophilaceae; genus Ornithinicoccus. The sequence goes on from DATISK010000164.1 coordinate 2,044, forward strand.
CCTGGATCGCGGACCACAACCTGGACCGGTACGACGAGACGGGGAAGGTCGACTGGTCCTACCTGCAGGGGCTGTCGGAGGACGCCGTGCCCGTCCTCGCGGACCTCCCCGACGACCTGGTCGCCTGCGCCCTCGCCGGCCGGGAACCCGGGGACGACGACTGGCTGGAGTGGAACCTCGGCCGTCACCGCGCCGAGCCCCTGATGCGGTCCTTGACCTTCCCCCCACGGCAAGCCGAAGAGTGCCCCGGACGGTGAGAGCCACCGTAGAAGGATGAGGACATGGACCACCTGAGCATCGGCGAGTTCGCTCGCGCGAGCGGCCTGACCGCCAAGGCCCTGCGGCTCTACGACGAGCTGGACCTGCTGCCGCCGGCGCACGTCGACCAGGCCAACGGCTACCGCTACTACACGCGCGACCAGCTCCACCGCGCGCACCTCGTGGCCCGGCTCCGGCTGGTCGGGATGCCCCTGGCCCGGATCCGGTCCGTGCTGGGTCTGCCGGGCCCGGCGGCGGCGACCGAGCTCACGGCGTACTGGCGCCAGGTGCTGGCCGACAACGCCACCCGCCAGGAGATCGTCCAGTCCCTCGTCCTCGACCTCCGAACAAGGGAGAGCACGATGAACGAGCCCACGTTCCACAC
>DATISK010000165.1:0-2921 GCA_035581545.1 Ornithinimicrobium sp.
GAGGAGGAGCCGGCGTGAACCTCACCTCGTCACCCGGCCGCAGCTGCGCGCACTGCCAGAGGTCCTCGGCCAGCACCACGCCGACCACCGGGTAGCCCCCGGTCGGCGGGTGGTCGGCCAGGAACACGACGGGCTGGCCGCTCGGCGGGACCTGGACGGCGCCGAGCACCATCCCCTCGCTGGGCAGCTCCTCGTTCCCCCGCCGCTCGAGCGGGGTGCCGGACACCCGCAGGCCGATCCGGTTGGAGTCCGCCTCCACGACGTACGGCGCGGCGCACAGCGTGGCCACCGCCCCGGCTCAGAACCAGTCCGCGCGCGGCCCCGGTGCCACCCGCAGCGGACCCCGCGACCTGGGACGCGGGGTGTCGTGGGCCCGGGGACGACCGGTCGGTTCGCCCACCGGCAGCCGGGTCCCGTCGGTGACCTGCGGTGGCCCCACCCAAGCCAGCGTGTCGGTGGCCCGCGAGCCGAGGACCGGCTCGACGGCGATGCCGCCGGCGACCGCGACGTAGGACCGTACGCCGGTCGCGGGCGCGCCCAGGGCGAGCACCGCTCCCCCGGGCACCCAGACCGCCTGGCCGTGCGCGACGGGCTGGCCGTCCACCGTCACCGGGCACGCCGCCCCGGTGACGGCGACCCACCGGGCCACGTCGGCGCGGACCTCGAGGCGACCCAGGGTGACCTCGAGGACCGCGGCCTCCTCGGTGTTGCCGACGAGCCGGTTGGCCAGGTCCGCGGAGAGCGGGTCGAGCGCGCCGGCCCGTGGGACCCCCAGGTGGGCCAGCCCGGGACGTCCCCGGTCCTGGACGGTGGTGAGCGCGCCGGCGGAGAGGACGGTGATCATGCCGGCCGGAACACCACCCGGGTCCCGGGCGGCAGCAGCGCCGGCTGAAAACGGTCGGGGTCCCACAGGACGGCGTCGGTGTGGCCCACGATCCGCCAGCCTCCCGGCGAGGCGGTCGGGTAGACGCCGCACCACGGTCCGGCCAGCCCGACCGACCCGGCGCGCACCTTCGGCCGGGGCGACCCGAGCCGCGGCACCGCCCGGTCGCGGGCCAGGCCCTCCAGGTAGGAGAAGCCGGGGGCGAAGCCGCAGAAGGCCGCCACGAACTCGGTCTCCCCGTGGGCCGCCACCACGTCGTCCTCGGTGACGCCCCACTGCTCCGCGACGAAGGCGAGGTCGGGTCCGTCGTACCGCACCGGGATCTCGACCAGCTCACCGGCCACGGGCTCGTGCGCGGGGTCCCAGCCGGAGAGCAGGTCGGCCAGCGGTGCCGGGTCGGCGACGCCGTCGAGGAGGACGGTCCGCGCCGCCGGCACGACCTCGGTCACCTCGATCCGCTGCGAGCGGACCCAGGCCGCCAGCGACCGCGCGGCGCTCGCGTCGTCGACCTCGACGAGCACGGCCCGGGGTCCGGCGGGAAGGAAGCGCACGACCCCAGTGTGAACCAGCCCAGTGTGAACCAGCAGAGGGTGACGCAGGAAAAGGGTGAGGGGTTCGGCGATGGTATGAGCATCACCGAACCCCTCGGCTTTGACCGGTGACGTGACGCCCGGTCCACCGAACCGGCTCTCCGACCCCACCGACCCCGTCACCGGGCCGACGCAGCGAGTTGCCTCGCCGTGAAGGATCTTCGTTCCGATCCGATCCCCAGCCCTCCGCAAGCGGTGAACTGGTAGGGAGAGTTCTACGCGCCGCGCAGCAGGTCTCGCAAGCGATTCCGGAACATTCTTCCGGTCCCACAGGGCCCTCCACAGATCTGCCCCGGCCGTCCACAGATTTCGGGCGATCTCCACAGGTCGGGCCACGACCCTGTGGACACTCAGCGGGCGGCCACGCGCCAGCCCGCCGCCTCCAGGGCCCGGCGGACGGCGACCGCACTGGCCACCGCGCCCGGTGAGTCACCGTGGACGCACAAGGAGTCCACCGACGCGGCCAGGACGACCGCCCGCGCGGCGATCTCGTCGGCGTCGCTCAGCACCGCCCCCGGCCGGTCCCGCGGGAGCAGCGTCCCGTCGTCGGCGTACCCGCGGTCGGGGAAGCCCTCGTGCACGACTGCCCGCCCCGACTCCCCCGCCAGCGCGAGCACCAGTGCTCCCGGCATCCCCATGACCGGCAGCGACCCGGACCCGGCCAGGACGGCCTGCGCCTGCTCGTGGTCGCGCGCGACCCGGTGGTAGAGCGCGCCGTGGGGCTTGAGGTAGCGCACCGCCGTGCCCTCCGCCTGCGCGATCTGCGACAGCGTCCCCACCTGCTCGGCCACCTGCTCGCGGAGGACGTCCGCCGGGAGGTCGAGGTCGAGCCGGCCGAAGTTCTGACGATCGTCGTAGGAGACCTGGGCCCCGACGACGACACCGAGCCGGGCAGCCTCGGCGCAGACCAGCCGCATGATCGCGGCGTTGCCGGCGTGGAAGCCGCAGGCCACGTTGGCGCTGGTGACCACGGCCAGCAGGCCGGCGTCGTCGGTGACCTCCTCGCCGAGGTCGGCGTTGAGGTCGACCCGGCGGTGGCGGCTCGGGAGGGCGGGCACGGTCCGACGGTAGCGCCGCGGCTAGTGTCTGGCGGCATGGAGTCCCAGCCCCCGGCGGCAGAGCGCCGTCCCGTCGAGACCACCCACCACGGCCGGACCCGGGTCGACGACCTCGACTGGCTCCGCGCCAAGGGCGAGCCCGAGGTCACGGCCTACCTCGAGGCCGAGAACGAGTGGACCAAGGCTCGGACCGCCCACCTCGCCGACCTGCGTCAGACGATCTTCGACGAGCTCAAGGCCCGCACCCAGGAGACCGACCTCTCGGTGCCGACGCGCAACCGCGGCTCCTGGTACTACGGGCGGTCCTTCGAGGGCCGCGAGTACGGCGCGAGCTGCCGGGTGCCGGTCCTCGACGAGGACGACTGGACTCCCCCGAAGCCCGCCGAGCAG
>DATISK010000166.1:0-5300 GCA_035581545.1 Ornithinimicrobium sp.
TGGACGCGTCGGTCGGCGCGCCGCCGCCGCAGGCCGCGGTGGAGCCGGCGACGAGCACCAGGCTCGCGGCCAGGAGTGCGTGCTTCATGGTGTGTCTTCCCATCCGTAGAGGTCGTGTCGTCCGCGAACTCTGCCGCATCAATACCGGTTCAGTCACGGCCGGTCCGGTCGAGCGCCGCCGGGGCCGGTACGGCGAGGGCACGCGCCAGGCGCTCGAGGTACTCCCCCCGGGTCACCGTGACGACCCCCAACGAGGCCAGGTGCGTGGTCTGCCACTGGGTGTCGACCAGCCGGTCGGCGCCGTGCTCGTCGTCCAGGAGGCGCACCAGTCCCGCCAGCGCCACCTTGGATGCGTCCCGCTCCCGGTAGAACATCGACTCGCCGGCGAACAGCCCGCCGATGGCCACGCCGTACAGCCCGCCGGCCAGGTGCCCGTCGCGCCAGGCCTCGACCGAGTGCACCCATCCGAGCTCGTGCAGGGCCCGGTAGGCGTCGCGGATCTCGCCGTTGATCCAGCCGCTGTCCCGGGCCGGGTCGGCACAGGCGTCGACCACCTCCTCGAAGGCGGTGTCGACCCGGATCTCGTAGTCCCGCAGCGACCGGCGCAGCGAGCGCGACACGACCATCCCCCGCACCGGCAGCACGCCCCGCCCGACCGGGCTCCACCAGTACATCGGGTCGCCCGGCCCACCGGCCGGCATCGGGAACATCCCGCGCCGGTAGGCCGCGAGGAGCGTGCCCGGGGCCAGGTCGGCGCCCGCCGCGACCAGGTCGTCGGCGTCGTCGAGCCGCCCGGGGTCCGGGAACGCCCACGGCGTGGGTGGGGGTTCGATGGCCACGGGGAGACGGTAGTGGGTGGCCGGGCACCCGTCCCCGACCACGGGCGGGTCCGTAGGATCGGGTCATGAGTGTCAAGGGCAGCATCGGCAGGCGACTCGCCCCTCGGATCACCGGGGTGGCGCCCGACCTGACCCAGAGCTTCGTCCGCGAGGCCCTCACCCGGGCCATCCGTGGCATCGGCCCGCTCCCGCCGGCCGCCCAGGCCGCGGACAAGCAGCTCGCCGAGCAGCAGGGGAACGTCGAGCGAGGCATCCACGAGGTGATCGAGAACCACGTCCGGTACGCCGGGGCGCAGGGCTTCCTCACCAACATCGGCGGCCTGGTCACCGCGGCCGTGACGATCCCGACCAACATCACCGGCCTCGCGCTCATCCAGTGCCGGATGGTCGCCGGCATCGCCCACCTGCGCGGCTACGACCTCGAGGACCCGCGGGTCCGCAACGCGATCCTCGTCTGCATGCTGGGCGAGGACTCCGTCAACCAGCTGGTCAAGAAGAAGAAGATTCCCGCCCCGCCGATGGCGTTGGCGACCGCACCCGCCCACGACCCGGCCCTGGACCGGCTGATCTCGGCCGAGGTCGCGTCCGACCTGATCACGAAGGTGGCCGGCAAGCGGCTCGCGATCACGGTGGGACGCCGGGTCCCGGTGGTCGGCGGCGTGGTCGGCGCCGGCGCGGACGGCTACGGCACCTGGCGGATCGGTCGCTACGCCGACCGCGAGCTGCTGCCCCGCACTCGCCGGTAGACCCGCAGCATCCCGCGCCCGGCGCGACTGGCCTGGAGCCGGCGGACGGTCTTGACCCGGAACCGGTAGGTCGGGCGCAGGTGGGCCTTCTCGAGCTCCCGCTCGGCGTGCCCGAGCCGGGCGGCGAGGTCCTCCTCGACCTTGAGCAGCCGGGCGTTCTCCAGCAGGAGGGCCCGGATCGCGTCGACGGCGGCGTCGGCCACCTGGCTCTCGTCGGGGTGGTCCGGGTCGGCGAACGGGTGCGTCGCCGGCGGGCCGACGAGGTCGCCGAGGTCCCCCACGACGTCGTACCCGCGCGACTTGACCTCCTCGACCCAGCTGGCCGCCAGCTCCTGCGCCCACGGGTGGACGTCGGGCGGCAGGGTCAGCCGGGGCGAGTCGGCCCGTCGGGACAGGGTCTGGTGGGCGAGGAGCTCGCGCACCAGCGGCCGGTAGCTCGGCGGTTCGATCGCCAGGTTGGCCCTGACGTTGATCCGCCGCACCAGCGCCGTCTCGGGCACGCCGAGGGACGGGTTCGCCCGCTCCCCGTCGAGGTCCAGATCGAGACCGTCCAGGCCGAACGCCTGCACGAACCGCTCCCACAGCAGGTCGGGCGGCCCGCCCGGGCCCGGGACTGTCACCAGGTGGATCCGCTCGGGCGGCAGGTCCTCCGCCCAGCGGTTGAGGATGTCGGGGATCTCCTGGACCCCCCAGAACCAGGTGGCGATCCGGCCTTCTCGTGCGGGGTCACGCAGCTGCTCGAGGAAGCGGGCGTAGCTCAGCTCCCGGCGGTGCTTGATGTTCTCCTGCCACTCGGCGGGGATCTGCCGCACCAGGTCGCGCACGGAGAGGACGACATGGATCTCGACGTCGGGGTGGCCCAGCGACGCCAGGGCTCGGGCGACCTGCGTCCTGGACGCGGTGGCCAGGATCTCGTGGCTGATGACGGACGTCCCGTCCCAGTCGCGGACCTGTTCCGCGAGCCGGTCCCAGGCGCCGTGGGCCTCGGCCTCGAGCCCGCCCCAGGGCAGCTGCATGAGGTCCAGTGCGGCCAGGAAGTGGGCGTCGAACCGGTCCCCGGGGTAGAGGATGCCCTGCCGGGCGAGGGCGCGCTGGTTGCGGAAGAGGACGTCCTGGAGGTACGACGTGCCGGTCTTGGGGGTGCCGACGTGCAGGAGGATCCGCCTGCTCATGCAGCCTCCTCGTCCGTGGTCCCGCGCGGTCCGGGTCCGGTGGCGCCGGCCAGGACCTGCGCCATCGCCAGCCGCAGCGTCGCGGCCCCGTCGGGGACCCGGACCCCGGTCCGGTCGGCCGGCAGGAGGGCGTGCGGGTCCCCGTGCACAGCGTAGCCAGCGCGACGGAGTTCGTCGGCGACGCGCTGGGCCTGCGCGCGGGCCCAGGGGTGGTGCTCCTCCGGGAGCACGAGCGGCTCCCCCGGGGTGCCCTCGAGCTGCGGTCGCAGCCGGCGCCGGAGCAGGGCGGTGCGCTCGTGGCCGGGCACGTGCAGCCCCAGCACCGGGGCGACCCGGCGGGCCAGGTCGGGCACCTGCGCCGCGGGTGGGCGCACGACCGGCACCCGGCGTACGCCGAGCAGCCCGGGCAGCGCCGCCGGGTCGAGCACGACCTGCACCCGGGACCGACCCACCCGAGCCGACCAGGACCGGGCCTGCGCGAGGACGTCGATCCGCCCGGGCAGCCGGTCGTGGCGAGCAACCTGGTCGAGCCAGGTCCGCCAGCCGGGAGCCCCGAAGTCGAAGGCTCGCCGGGTCCACGCGTCGGCGAGCATCCGGTCGACCGACGCGCCGACGACCAGGATCCGCGGGGCCCGGCCGCCGGGTGGCCGGCCGCGCTGGACGAGCGCGGCGCGCACCGGGTCGGCGAGCTCGGGGTCGCCCACGAGCCGGTAGCGGGTGCGCCAGGGCCGGACCAGGCCGGGGCGCGGCACGGGAGGCGATCCGGCCGCCACGAGGTCCTCGGCGATGAGGGCGGTCGCGACCCGGAGCAGCTCGCGGACCGGTAGGTCGGACGGGTCGACCGGCCGGGGCCCGAACGGCGACTCGTGGGCAGCCCCGACCAGCTCGAGGTCGGGCTGGCCGCGACCCGGCGCGGAGGCCGACAGCACGCGGTCGACCAGGGCGGGCCCGGGCGGGCCGGCCTCGTTGAGGCGGCGCAACAGCTCCAGCTGCTGGGCACCCGGGACGGCCGGCCCCGCCGGCTCCGCGGTGCCGGACCAGTCGGCCCACGGCGTCGTGCCCCCGTCCCGGAGGTGGCGGACCCACCCCCAGGCCCGGGGCTCGCCGGGGGCGGCGGACGTCATCGTCACCGGTTCCGGAGCCGGCCGGCGTTCTTGCGCATCCGGCGGACCAGCTGCTGGTCGGGGTCCGGACGCGACGCGGCCTCCCGGGTCATCGCGGTGAGGGCGTCCAGCGAGGCCTGGAGCCGCTGCCGGGGCGGCACCTTGTCCGGGTTGTGCCAGGGGGTGCCCTCCTCCGGTCGCACCGGGCGGAGGTCGGCCAGGTCGCCGACGACGTGCACGCCGCTCTGCTCGAGGTACTCGATCCAGCGCTCGGTCATCGCCTCCACCCAGTCGAAGGCCTGCGGTGGGAGCCGGACCGGCGCCGAATCACGCTTCACCAGCTCGTTCTGGGCGAGCATGTCGCGGATCAGGGAGTCGTACGCCGCCTCCCGCCGCGTCGCCCGGTCGAGCCGCTTGTTGAGCTGGCGGAGCAGCTGCGTCTCCGCGACGCCCAGGGACGGGTTGACGCGGTCGCTGTCGAGGGGCGCCCATGCCGGGTCGATGTCGAAGGCCTCGCAGAAGCGCAGCCACAGCGGGTCGCCGCCCGCCTTCGCGGCGCCGCGCTGCGGAACCGTGACGACATGGATCCGCTCGGGTGGGATGCCGGCACCCCAGGTGCCGAGCACGGAGGGGATGTCGAAGGCGCGGAAGAACCAGGGCTTCCCGCGGCGGGTGCGCCGCAGGAACTTGCGGTAGGGCCACTTGCGGCCCTGCTTGATGCTCTCCTGCCAGGCGGCGGGCAGGGCGCGGGCGAGGTCGCGTGCGGAGTAGACGAGGTGGACCTCGCTGCCCGCGAGGTCGGCCATCGCCTTCGCGACCTTCTCGGGCTTGGCCGGGGCGAGGATCTCGTGACTGACGATCACGGTGCCGTCGAGCCGGCGTACCCGCTTGGTGAGCGCGTCCCAGTTGCCGGCGGCGTGGCCGGGCGCGCCCCCCCAGTCCTGGCCGAGCAGGTCGAGCGCGGCCCGGAACTGGAACAGCCCCGGGCTGACCATCGGGGAGCGGGTCGGGAAGTGGACGCCGTGGTCGGCGAGGGTGCCGGCGTTGCGCGAGAGCCGGTCCTGGAGGTAGGTGGTGCCGGTCTTGGGCGCACCGATGTGGAGATAGACGGACCGGCTCATGCCGGGGATTCTGCCAGTGCCCGGACCACGGCCGAGGGACTGGGCCGACCCAGCTCGCCGGCCATCCACACACTGGTCGCGACGACCTGCTCGAGGTCGATCCCGGTCTCGATCCCGAGGCCGTGCAGCATCCACACCAGGTCCTCGGTGGCGAGGTTGCCGGTGGCGCTCTTCGCGTAGGGGCAGCCACCGAGGCCGCCGGCGCTGGCGTCGAAGGTCGTGATGCCCTCCTCGAGCGCCGACCAGGCGTTGGCGAGCGCCTGCCCGTAGGTGTCGTGGAAGTGCATCGCCAGCTGGTCCGTGGCCATGCCGGCGTCGG
>DATISK010000167.1:0-3424 GCA_035581545.1 Ornithinimicrobium sp.
ATCAACGTCGACGACATCCCGGCGCCGCACCGCCTCGCCGAGCGCGGGTGGTGAGCGCCGGGCGACCGACCGACGACACGCCGCCCGCCGGGTCCGAGGACGGGTCCGCCGGGACCGCACCCCTCGTCGGCGTCCTGGCGGTCCAGGGCGACGTGCGCGAGCACACCCGGGCCCTGGAGCTGGCGGGCGCCCTGGTCAGGTCCGTCCGGAGGCCCGAGGAGCTCGACGGTCTGGACGGGCTGGTGGTGCCGGGCGGGGAGTCCACGACGATCGACCGGCTCTGCCGCATCTTCGGCCTGCACGAGCCGCTGCGCCGGCTGGTCGCCGGCGGGCTGCCGGTCTACGGGTCCTGCGCCGGCATGATCCAGCTGGCCGACGAGATCCTCGACGGCCACGCCGAGCAGCAGACCTTCGGCGGGATCGACATGACCGTGCGGCGCAACGCCTTCGGCCGGCAGGTGGACTCCTTCGAGTCCGACCTGCACGTCGAGGGGATCGACGATCCCGACCGACCCTTCCGTGCGGTGTTCATCCGGGCGCCCTGGGTCGAGCGCCTGGGCGAGGCGGTGGAGGTGCTCGCCCGGGTGGACGGGCACCCCGTCGCGGTCCGCCAGGACCGGCTGCTGGCGACCTCCTTCCACCCGGAGGTCACCGACGACCACCGGATCCACGAGCTCTTCGTGCGGATGGTGCGCGCGGGGGACTGACCACGGGGCCGGGCGAGCGGGCGGGACGTCCGCGCGCGGCGGTTGGGCCGCACAGGCGGTCGGCCGGTAGCTTCGGTCCCCGATTTCCACGGCCGTTTCAGGCACGAGAGGACGAGGCATGTCGGGACACTCCAAGTGGGCGACCACGAAGCACAAGAAGGCCGCGATCGACGCCAAGCGCGGCAAGCTGTTCGCCAAGCTGATCAAGAACATCGAGGTGGCCGCCCGCACCGGCGGTGGTGACCCGGCGGGCAACCCGACGCTCTTCGACGCCATCCAGAAGGCGAAGAAGACCTCGGTCCCCAACGACAACATCGACCGTGCGGTCAAGCGCGGCTCCGGGGCCGAGGCGGGCGGGGCCAGCTACGAGGCGCTGACCTACGAGGGGTATGCCCCCGGCGGGGTCGCGCTCTACATCGAGTGCCTGACCGACAACAAGAACCGAGCCGTCATGGAGGTGCGGACCGCACTGTCGCGCAACGGCGGCTCGATGGCCGACAGCGGGTCGGTGGCCTACCTGTTCAACCGCAAGGGACAGGTCGTGGTCCCGCGCACCCAGGAGTCCGGCGAGCTGACCGAGGACACGGTCCTGGAGTCGGTGCTGGAGGCGGGGGCCGAGGAGGTCAACGACCTCGACGACGCCTTCGAGATCATCAGCGAGGCGACCGACGTGGTGGCCGTGCGGACCGCGCTGCAGGAGGCCGGGCTGGACTACGACTCCGCCGAGGTCACGTTCGTGCCCAGCATGGAGGTGCCGCTCGACGCCGACGGCGCGCGCAAGGTCATGCGGGTGGTCGACGCCCTCGAGGACTGCGACGACGTCCAGAACGTCTACTCCAACGCCGACATCTCCGACGAGGTCCTGGCCGAGCTCGACGAGGACTGACCGCGGGGCCCGACCGGGGAGGGCGACCGGGCAGGTCCGGCGGGCGGACCCGGCAGGACGACCGGGTCGGGGTGAAGCGTGTCGCAACCCCGCTGGGCCGGCCGCCCTGGGTCGCGTGGGGTGCGAACACCTGTCCACACCGGTGGCCACCCTGCGTCGCAGGCCGGCCCGCCAGCTTCGAGGAGGTCGACCGTGCGCGTGCTCGGCGTCGACCCCGGCCTGACCCGGTGCGGCCTGGGCGTCGTGGAGGGGCTGCCCGGCCGACGGCTGCAGATGGTGGCCGTCGGCGTGGTGCGGACCCCCGTCTCGGACGAGCCGCAGGAGCGGCTGCTCTCGGTGCAGACGGAGATCGACCAGTGGCTGGCCGACTGGCAGCCGGACGCGATCGCCGTCGAGCGGGTCTTCGCCAGGGCCAACATCCGGGGGATCATGGGCACCGCCCAGGCGTCGGCCATCCCGATGCTCGCGGCCGCCCGGCTCGGGCTCCAGCTGGGGATGCACACGCCCTCGGAGGTCAAGGCGGCGGTCACCGGCAACGGCCGGGCCGACAAGGCGCAGGTGACCCACATGGTCACCCGCATCCTGCAGCTCAGCGACCCGCCCCGGCCGGCCGACGCCGCCGACGCCCTGGCGCTGGCGATCTGCCACGTCTGGCGCGCCGGGACCGACGGGCGGCTGGGCGTCCCCAGCAGCACCACCAACCGGATCCACGAGGCCGAGCGCCTCGCCCAGGCGGGCGCGCCCAACCGGCTCGCCCAGCTCCATACCCAGCACCGCAGCGCGGCGCGGGCCGCCACGGCCCGCGCCTCCGCGCGCGCCACCCCCAGCAGGAGGAACGTCTAAGTGATCGCGTCCGTCCGCGGCCCCGTGCGCCACGTCGGCCTGGACCGTGCCGTCGTCGAGGTGGGGGGCGTGGGTCTGCTCGTGCACACCACGCCCGCCACGGTGGCCGAGCTCCGCCCCGGCCAGGAGGTCACCCTGGAGACCACGCTCGTGGTGCGGGAGGAGTCGCTGACGCTCTACGGCTTCGCCGACACCGACGCCCGCGCCCTGTTCGAGCAGGTCCAGACCGTCTCGGGGGTGGGGCCGCGCCTGGCGCTGGCGATGCTGTCGGTGCTCGCTCCCGACGAGGTCCGCCGCGCCCTGGCCCAGGGAGACCTGGTCGCCCTCACCAAGGTGCCGGGCATCGGCCGCAAGTCGGCCGAACGGCTCGTGCTCGAGCTCAAGGACAAGGTCGCGGTGGTCGGCGGCGGGGCCGGCGCCGGCGGCGCCTCCGCGCGACCTGCGGCCGGGGACGGGGAGGCGGTCGCCACCCAGGTGCGCGAGGCGCTCGAGGGCCTGGGGTGGTCGGCCCGCCAGGCGGCCGACGCGGTCACCTCCGTCACCGGCGCGGAGGAACCTCCGACCGAGGTGTCCGCGGTGCTGCGTGCCGCCCTGCGTGAGCTGGGCCGATGACCGTGCCGTGGCCCGACGCCGAGGAGCCCGGTGCGCCGGCCGCCGACGGGCGCATGGTGGACCCGGCCGGCACCGACGAGGACCGGCGGATCGAGGCCGCCCTGCGGCCCCGCCGCCTCTCGGAGTTCCCCGGTCAGCGCCGGGTGCGCGACCAGCTGGGCCTGGTGCTCGAGGCCGCCCGACGCCGGGGGAGCCCGCCGGACCACGTCCTGCTCTCCGGTCCGCCCGGCCTGGGCAAGACGACGCTGGCGGTGATCATCGCCGGCGAGCGGGAGCAGCCCATCCGGATCACCAGCGGCCCGGCGATCCAGCACGCCGGCGACCTGGCGGCGGTGCTGTCCTCCCTCGTCGAGGGAGAGGTGCTCTTCCTCGACGA
>DATISK010000168.1:0-18825 GCA_035581545.1 Ornithinimicrobium sp.
CCGCCGAAGATCTCGAGGCCGTCGCGCACGCGCTCAACAGCAGACCCCGCAAGACGCTCGGCTGGAGGACACCGGCCGAGGCAATGAACGAGCACCTACTCTTGCTCCAACAAGCAGGTGTTGCGACGACTGGTTGATGTCGCCCTGTTCGCCCCTCGTGATTCATGCGAACCCGGTAGCGGCCTCGGTAGAGCGAGATGCCCCGAGGCAGCTTCGAGGGCGCGGACATGAGTTCCTCCAGGCATGAGGGGGGTCCGTGTGGTGCTCCGGCTCGAAGCTGTGACAGCAGTGTGACAGAAATACTGCTGTCACGCGCCTACACCTGCTCACATCTGCTCAACGCGAAAGACCCCGGATTCCGCGCCATGACGCGGAATCCGGGGCCTCACCTGCGGTGACGTACATCACGTCAACGCACTACGGGTGAGTGACGGGACTTGAACCCGCGGCCACCTGGACCACAACCAGGTGCTCTACCTGCTGAGCTACACCCACCAAGGGCTGGCCCCGGACCAGGGGTCCGTGGACAACGCGGACCATCCTACAGCCTTGCCAGGGGTGGTCCGAATCACCCGGCCGGCTCAGACCTGACGCGTGTGGCGGGCCGCGATCTGCTTCAGCGTGGCGCTGTCCAGGCCCGGAGCCGGGGTGAACACCGCCTCGCGGTAGTAGCGCAGCTCGGCGATGCTGTCGAGGATGTCGCCCAGGGCGCGGTGGCCGCCGGTCTTGGGGGGAGCGGCGAAGTAGGCGCGGGGGAACCACCGGCGGGCCAGCTCCTTGATCGAGGAGACGTCCACGATCCGGTAGTGCAGGTGCGACTCCAGCTCGGGCATGTCGCGGGCCAGGAAGACCCGGTCGGTGCTGACCGTGTTGCCGCCCAGCGGTGCCTTGCGCCCGACGGGCACGTGCTCGCGGACGTAGGCCATGACCTGCGCCTGGGCGTCCTGGAGGGTGGTCCCGTCGGCCAGCAGGGGCAGCAGTCCCGACCTCGTGTGCATGTCGCGGACGAAGTCGCCCATCTGGTCCAGCGCCTCCTGCGGAGGGCGGATCACCAGGTCCACCCCCTCCCCGAGGACGTTCAGCTCCGCGTCGGTGACCAGGCAGGCCACCTCCACCAGGGCGTCGACCGCGGTGTCCAGCCCGGTCATCTCGCAGTCGATCCACACGATCCGGTCACCAGTCACGGACCAGAGCCTAGCCACCCCGGACCCGCCGGTAGATTCGCGCCCATGCCGCACCCTCCTCCCACCCCTCCCCAGGTCGCCGGCGACTGGCACGGGGTGATGACCGGTTACCACCCGCACGGCCCGGTGCCGGGCAACGCGACCCGTCGACCGCTCCTCCGCCGCATCCTGCTGACCGGGCTGGTCGTCACCGCCTTCGGGCTCGCCGCGCTGGTCATGGGGGCGATCGTCGTCGACAGCCTGGGGCTGACCACGGCGGCGTTGGCGATGGTCACCGCCTCGCTGGCCATCGGCATCGTCGTGCCCACCTTCCTGTGGGTCGACCGGCTGGAGGGCGAGCCGGCACGGCTGCTGTGGTTCGCCTTCCTGTGGGGCGCCCTGATCTCCACCCTGGGGGCGCTGCTGCTGAGCGCGACCGGCATGCAGTTCGTCGCCGGGCTCCACGAGGACCCCCTGGTCGTCGGGGCCGTCGTCGTGGCGCCGGTCACCGAGGAGCTGCTCAAGGGGGCCGGGGTGGCGCTGCTCTTCTGGCGGGCGCGCCGCGAGTTCGACGGGGTGGTCGACGGCATCGTCTACGCCGGGCTGGTCGCCGCCGGGTTCGCCTTCGTCGAGAACATCCTCTACCTGGGCACCGCCTACGCCGAGGCCGGCACGGCCGGGCTCGTGGGGCTCTTCATCGTGCGCGGCCTGGTGAGCCCGTTCGCCCATCCGATGTTCACCGTGTGCATCGGCCTGGCGTTCGGCCTCATCGCGCACCGGCGCCGCTGGTCCTCGGCCTGGGTCGTGCTGGTGGGCCTGGCGGCCGCCGTGTTCCTGCACGCCCTCTTCAACTACAGCGCGGTCGCCGCCGCGGACGCCTACCTGCTGCTGTTCGGCCTGGTGCAGCTGCCGCTGTTCGTGGCCTTCCTCCTGCTGCTGCGCTGGGCCAGGCGGCGTGAGTCCCGGCTGGTGCGCGACCACCTCACCGGCTACGGGATCAACGGCTGGTTCACCCCCGCAGAGGTCGCGATGCTGGCCGACGGCGGTGAGCGCCGCCGGGCCCGCCGGTGGGCCCGGCAGGTCGGCGGCCGCCGGGCCGAACAGGCGATGACCGCCTTCCAGGACGAGAGCGGCGAGCTGGCGATGGTGCGCAAGCACCTCGACGCGGCCGGGCCCGACCCGGAGTGGCTGCGCCGCGAAAAGGTCCTGCTCGGGACGGTCTCGGACCACCGCCGGGTGTTCGTGGGGGCCTGAGGGTCGCGGGGCGCCCCCGGCAGGACTCGAACCTGCAACCTACGGATTAGAAGGCCGGTGCTCTATCCATTGAGCTACGGGGGCAGCCGCACCAGTGTAGGTGCCCCTCCGGGCGCGCCCACTAGGATCCGGGCATGAGTCAGGACCAGGGGACCGAGCCGCTCGCGGACCTGCGGGCGCAGATCGACGAGGTCGACGACCGTCTCGTCGACCTCCTGGCCCGGCGGCTCGAGCTGGTGGCCCAGGTGGGGGAGGTCAAGGGCCGGCACGGCCTGCCCATCTACGCACCCGACCGCGAGCGCACCATGATCGCCGCCAAGCGGGCGATGGCGCAGGAGCGCGGGGTGCCCGCGGACCTCGTCGAAGACGTCCTGCGCCGTTGCATGCGTGCCGCCTACACGCACGAGAAGAACATGGGCTTCACCCGGCAGCACCCGGACCTCGGACCGGTCGTCGTCGTCGGGGGCGGCGGGAGGATGGGCGCGCTCTTCGGGCGCATGCTCACCCTCTCGGGGTATGAGGTGCGCGTGGTCGAGCGCGAGGACACCGCCGAGCAGGTGGCCGGGGCGGTCGCCGACGCGGGGCTGGTCGTCGTCTCGGTCCCGATCCACGACACCGCGTCCGTGGTGCGCTCGCTCCCGCCGCTGCCCCCTGGGTGCCTGCTCGTGGACCTCACCTCCACCAAGACCGAGGTGATGGCCGCGATGCTGGCCGCGCACCCGGGCCCGGTCCTGGGACTGCACCCGATGTTCGGCCCCGACGTGGACAGCCTGGCCAAGCAGGTCGTCGCGGCCGTGCCCGGCCGGGACCCGGAGTCCTCGGCGTGGCTGCTCGACCAGATCCGTCTATGGGGCGCGCGGGTGCACGAGATCGGCGCCGAGGATCACGACGCGATGATGGGTCTCATCCAGGCGCAACGGCACTTCTCCACCTTCGCCTACGGCTGGCACCTGGCCCACGAGGACCACGACCTGACCGAGCTGCTGGCCCTGTCCTCCCCGATCTACCGCCTCGAGCTGGTGATGGTCGGACGGCTCTTCGCCCAGGACGCCGACCTCTACTACGACATCATCACCGCCTCGCCGGAGTCGGTGGCCCTGCTCGAGCGCTACCACGACCGCTTCGACGAGTGTCTCGAGCTGCTGCGCCGGGGGGAGCGCGAGGAGTTCGTCGCCCGCTTCGCCGAGATCGGGGCCTGGTTCGGCGGTCACGCCGAGCGCTTCCTCACCGAGTCCCGGACCCTGCTGGCGCACGCCGACTCCACCCGCTGAGCCTGCTCCGGTCGGCCCGGAGGGTGCGTTCCGGGCCGGTCGCGGCGGTTCGTCTTGGTCGCACGCCCGGCGCGGGGGAAACTAGGCGCGTGACCGACAAGGACCCCTCCGTGCTGCTCGCTGCCGTCGAACGGCTGCGCGGCTCCGCGGACGCCCTGACCTTCCCGCTGGAGCTGGACGACGTCGGTGCTGCCCGCACGGCCCGGACCGAGCTGGTCGACCAGCTCGACGACTACGTGCTGCCCCGTCTGCGGTCCCTGGACGCCCCGCTGCTGGCGGTCGTCGGCGGCTCCACGGGGGCCGGCAAGTCCACCCTGGTCAACTCGGTCGTCGGCGAGCACGTCTCGGCCACCGGGGTCATCCGGCCCACGACCCGTGCCTCGGTGCTCGTCCACCACGAGCAGGACACCCGCTGGTTCACCGACAAGCGGGTCCTGCCCGGACTGGCCCGGGTGGCCGGGGACGGCGACGGGGCCGCGGGCACCGACGACCCCACGTCCGTGCGGCTGGTCACCTCCGACGCGCTGCCCCCGGGCCTGGCGCTGCTGGACGCTCCCGACATCGACTCGGTCGTGCGGGCCAACCGCGAGCTGTCCAAGCAGCTGCTCTCCGCGGCCGACCTGTGGCTGTTCGCCACGACGGCCGCCCGCTACGCCGACGCCGTCCCGTGGGACCTGCTGCGCGAGGCGGCCGACCGCGGGACCTCGGTCGCGATCGTGCTCAACCGGGTGCCCCCGGAGGCGCTGGGGACCGTGCGGCTGCACCTGGCCTCGATGCTGCGCGAGCAGGGCCTGGGCCAGTCACCGATCTTCCCGGTCACCGAGGTCGACCTGGAGGACGGGATGATCCCCGACCGGGACGTCGAGCGGCTCCGGGGTTGGCTCCACTCGCTCGCCGGCGACGCACGGGCACGCTCGATGGTGATCCGTCGCACGCTCAGCGGCACCGTGGGCTCCCTGGCCGGCCGGGCCGGGACCCTGGCCGAGGCCGGCCGGGCCCAGGTCGCCGCCCGGGACCACCTCGCGCAGGCGCCGCGCACCGCATACGCCGACGCGCTCGCCGGGGTCGAGGCAGGGGTGCAGGACGGGTCGCTGCTGCGCGGCGAGGTGCTCGCCCGCTGGCAGGAGCTGGTCGGCACCGGGGAGTTCCTGCGGTCGATCGAGGAGGGCATCGGTCGGTTCCGCGACCGGGTCTCCTCCTGGTTCTCCGGCAGGCCGGTCAGCGCCGAGCCGCTGGGCGAGGCCCTGCAGTCCGGGGCGGCCGCCCTGATCACCTCGCACGGCCAGGTCGCCGCCAGCACGGCGGCCCGCGCCTGGAAGAACGCCCCCGGCGGCCTGGAGCTCGTCGACCGCAACCCCGGGCTGAGCAAGGCCTCGCCCGACTTCGCCGAGCGGGTCGAGCGGCTCATCCGCGACTGGCAGGGGCAGATCCTGGAGATGGTCCGCGAGGAGGCGGGGTCGCGCCGCTCCACCGCCAGGTTCCTGGCCTTCGGGGTCAACGGGCTGGGGGTGCTGCTGATGATCGTCGTCTTCGCCTCGACCGCCGCGATCCCCACCGGGGCCGAGGTCGCCGTCGCCGGTGGTTCGGCCGTGCTGGCCCAGCGGCTCCTCGAGGCCGTCTTCGGCGACCAGGCCGTGCGGTCGATGTCCATCAAGGCCCGCAAGGCGCTGATCGTGCGGGTCGAGGAGCTCTACGAGCAGGAGCGGGGACGCTACGACGCGGTCCTGCAGGAGGTTCCGGTGACCGACGAGACCGTGCAGGAGCTGCGGTCGTCCGCGGCGGACGTGGAGGCCGCCCGATGATCGGCCGCCGGCGCACCCGCGAGGAGACCGAGGTCCCGCTCACCGACCGCGCCGACCGGCTGGCATCGGCCGTCGACGTGGGTGGGCACCAGCTGGACCCGACGGCCGCCGAGCAGGCCCGCGGCGTGGTGCAGCGGGTGCAGGAGCGGTGGGCCCTCAAGGGCGGCCGCACCGTGGTCGCGCTCGCGGGCGCCACGGGTTCGGGCAAGTCCAGCCTCTTCAACGCGTTGGCGGGCGAGGACGTCTCGGTCATCAGCCCCCGCCGTCCCACCACCGCCGAGGCCGGGGCCGCGGTCTGGGGGGAGGAGCCGGCGGGTGAGCTGCTGGACTGGCTCGGCATCCACAACCGCCACCAGGTGACCACCACGGCCGACAACGTCGGGCTCGACGGGCTGATCCTCGTCGACCTGCCCGACTTCGACTCGCGCGAGCTGCGCCACCGCGTGGAGGCCGACCGGATCCTGGAGCGCGCCGACGTCTTCGTCTGGGTGGCCGACCCGCAGAAGTATGCCGACGCGCGCCTCCACGACGACTACCTGCGGCCGCTGCGGCACCACGACACGGTGATGCTCGTCGTGCTCAACCAGGTCGACCGGCTCCGCTCGACGGAGGACGTCGAGCGGGTCCGCGACGACCTGCGCCGGCTGGTGCGCGACGACGGCGCCGGCGACCACGACGTCTGGGCCACCTCGGCCCGCACGGGACAGGGCGTGGAGGAGCTGCGCGCCCGCCTCGGCGAGGTGGTCGCGGCCCGCAACGCCGCCGAGGCCCGGCTGGTCGCGGACGTGCGGACCAGCGCCGAGGACGTGGGTCGGGGCGTGGCCGGAACGACCCCGACCTTCACCGAGGAGACCGACGCCCGGCTGCACCGTGCCCTGCGTGACGCCTCGGGCGTCCCGGTCGTCCTGGACGCGGTGCAGCGCGACTACCGGCGTCAGGCCCGCACCCGCACCGGATGGCCGTTCACCCGGTGGGTCGGCTCGTTGCGGCCGGACCCGCTCAAGCGGCTGCGGCTGGGGGACGACTCCGCCGGCCCCACCGGGATCGCCCCCTCCGACGTCCGTGCGGTCCTGGGCCGCTCCTCCCTGCCGTCACCCACTCCCGCCGCGCGTGCCAACGTCCAGCTCGCCACCCGCCAGGTCGGCGAGGACGCCGGCACGGGTCTGCCGCCCCGGTGGGCGGACGCGGTCGTCGAGGCGGCCAGCCCCGCGCAGGACACCCTCTCCGACGCCCTGGACCAGGCGGTCGTGGGCACGCCGCTGCGGGCCCGCAACCCCGCGTGGTGGAGTGTCGTCGGCGCGCTGCAGCTCGTCGCGGCCCTGGTGGCCGTCGTGGGCCTGGGGTGGTTGGTGCTCCTGGCCGTCCTGGGCTTCCTGCAGATGCCGTCCGACCCGCTGGCCTTCTCCTGGGGTCCGGTGCCGATCCCCCTGGCGCTGCTGCTCGGGGGCGTGCTGGCCGGCTGGCTGCTGGCCCTGCTCTCCCGCCTGGCCGCCGGGGTGGGGGCTCGCCGCCGCCGTGACCAGGTGGAGGAACGGCTCGACGAGGCGATCGACGAGGTGGCCTTCCAGCACGTCCGTCGTCCGGTGATGGCGGTGCTGGACCGGCACGAGAAGACCCGGCAGCTGCTGGACCAGGCTGCCGCCTAGGGGTTCCGCCCGTCAGAAGAGCGCGGACGGGTCGTCGGGGACGTCCACGGCGTGCCGGCGCAGCAGCTCCATGGGCACCACCTGGAGCACCGACTCGTGCGTGCTGGCCAGCACGACCGGGGCCGCCCGCCCGTCCCGGGCCGACTGCAACCAGCGGACGGCGACCACGCACCACCGGTCGCCGGGTCGCAGTCCGGGGAAGTGCCACTCCGGCCTCGGGGTGATCAGGTCGTTGCCCAGCTCCTCCTGGTGCGCGAGGAAGCCTGCGGTCATCACGGCGCACAGTCCGTGCAGGCCCACGTCCTCGGGCGTCACCTCGCAGCGGCCCGACCGGGTGAATCCCGTCACCGGGTCCGTGCCGCACTCCTGCAGCGGTCCGCCGAGCACGTTGCGCAGCTCCATGGCGCGATCCTCCCACGACCCCACCCACATCCCCCGGGTGCCGGTGGATCCCGTCCACAGGTGCGCCGGCCCGGCTTCCGCGCACCGCCGCGTGGTGCCGACGATGGGACCTCAGCCCGCCGCCCGGTGGGCCAGACATGGAGGGGAGTCGCACCATGGTGGTGGACAGCAGGATGACGCTCAGCGGGAACCTGACCCGCGATCCGCAGCGCAGGATCAGCAGCCGCACCGGAGACCCGTTCGCGGTGCTGGCGATCGCGGTCAACAACCGCCGCTTCGACCGGGAGTCCAAGCAGTGGGTGGTCACCGGCACGACGTACTTCGACCTGCTCTGCTGGGGCCGCACCGGCGCCAACGTGCTGCAGAGCATGCACAAGGGGGACCCGGTCGTCGTGCACGGCCGCTTCCGGCTCAACGAGTGGACGAGCGAGAACGGCAGCGGGGTCAACCCGACCATCGACGTCGACTCGATCGGGCCGGACCTGACCTTCGGCACGGCTCCGTTCTCCCGGGGCAGCGCCAGCTACGGCCTGGAGCGGGTGGAGGACTACAACCCGGGGGAGGAGGGGGAGAAGCCGCCCGGTCCCGCGGAGCGGCCCGCGGGGGAGGACACGGTCGCGGGCGGGTCGGACGAGGCGGACCTCGAGGACTACGTCGACGAGGACGGTGTGGTCGACGACCAGGCTGCCGAGGAGCTGCTCGCCCGCACGGCCTGAGCCGGTGGCCCGCCGGTCCCCGTCGGGACCGTCCGCCCGCCGCGTGTTCCCGGCCCCGACGGCTCCCGCAGGATTCGGAGGCCGTCGGGGCCGACGGATACCCTGAGCGACATGGCCGAATTTATCTACACCATGACGCGTGCCCGCAAGGCGGTCGGCGACAAGCTGATCCTCGACGACGTCACGATGTCCTTCTACCCGGGCGCCAAGATCGGCGTGGTGGGTCCCAACGGCGCCGGCAAGTCCACCATCCTCAAGATCATGGCCGGGATGGACCAGCCGTCCAACGGCGAGGCCCGGCTCAGCCCCGGCTACACGGTCGGCATCCTGCTGCAGGAGCCGCCGCTGAACGAGGAGAAGACCGTCCTCGGCAACGTCGAGGAGGGTGTGGGGGAGATCAAGGCCAAGCTGGACCGCTACAACGCCATCTCCGAGCAGATGGCCGACCCGGACGCCGACTTCGACGCCCTCATGGCGGAGATGGGGCAGCTGCAGGAGGAGATCGACCACGCCGACGCCTGGGACCTCGACGCCCAGCTCGAGCAGGCGATGGACGCACTGCGCTGCCCGCCGCCGGACGCCGACGTGACCGTCCTCTCCGGTGGTGAGCGTCGCCGCGTCGCGCTGTGCAAGCTGCTGCTGAGCAAGCCCGACCTGCTCCTGCTCGACGAGCCCACCAACCACCTGGACGCCGAGTCGGTCCAGTGGCTCGAGCAGCACCTGGCCTCCTACCCCGGCGCCGTCCTGGCCGTCACGCACGACCGGTACTTCCTCGACAACGTGGCCCAGTGGATCGCCGAGGTCGACCGCGGCCGGCTCTACCCCTACGAGGGCAACTACTCCACCTACCTGGAGAAGAAGCGCGAGCGCCTGGCCGTCGCCGGCAAGAAGGACGCCAAGCTGGCCAAGCGCCTGGAGAAGGAGCTGGAGTGGGTCCGCTCCAACCCCAAGGCCAAGCAGACCAAGAGCAAGGCGCGGCTGGCCCGCTACGAGGAGATGGCGTCCGAGGCCGAGAAGACCCGCAAGATGGACTTCGAGGAGATCCAGATCCCGCCGGGCCCCCGCCTGGGCAGCCAGGTCATCGAGGTCAAGGACCTGCGCAAGGGGTTCGGCGACCGGGTCCTCATCGACGGCCTCTCGTTCACGCTGCCGCGCAACGGGATCGTGGGTGTCATCGGCCCCAACGGCGTCGGCAAGACGACCCTGTTCAAGACGATCGTCGGCCTCGAGGAGCCCGACGACGGCTCGGTCAAGATCGGGGACACCGTCAACATCAGCTACGTCGACCAGTCCCGCGAGGGCCTGGACCCGCAGAAGTCGCTCTGGGAGGTCGTCTCCGACGGACTCGACTTCATCCAGGTCGGCAACGTCGAGATCCCCTCCCGCGCCTACGTCAGCCAGTTCGGTTTCAAGGGTCCTGACCAGCAGAAGAGGGCGGGTGTGCTCTCCGGCGGGGAGCGCAACCGCCTCAACCTGGCGCTGACGCTGAAGCAGGGCGGCAACCTGCTCCTCCTCGACGAGCCGACCAACGACCTCGACGTCGAGACGCTCGGCAGCCTGGAGAACGCCCTCGAGGTGTTCCCCGGCTGTGCCGTCGTCATCAGCCACGACCGGTGGTTCCTCGACCGGGTCGCGACCCACATCCTGGCCTACGAGGGCACCGAGGAGGACCCGGCGGCCTGGTACTGGTTCGAGGGCAACTTCGGGGCCTACGAGGAGAACACGGTCGAGCGACTGGGGGCCGAGGCCGCCCGGCCGCACCGCGTGACCTACCGCAAGCTCACCCGCGACTGACCACCCCGGTCGAGCCGGTCAGGTCAGGACCGGCCCGACCACCGCGGTCCCACACGGATGGCACGACGACGCAGGCCCCGGCCCCCGCTCCCGCCCCGGGAGGGGCTGGGGCCTGCGCGGGTGCGGATGCCGGGCCTGCTGACGGACGGCGCCGCGGAGCACCTCCGGGACGGCGCCGCGGAGCACCCCCGCTCGGTCGTGGAGTTCCTCGTCGCGGTGACGGGCGACGAGGACGGGGTATGGCGTCGCGTCCGGGCGGGGGAGGTCGTGCTGGGGGACGGCACCCCGGTCGGGCCGGCCACGGCCTACCGGCCCGGTGGCAGCGTCTACCTCTACCGGGACCTGCCCGAGGAGGCCGTCGTGCCGGGGGAGCTGCCGGTCCTGCTGCACGACGACCGGACCGGCCTGGTCGCCGTGGACAAGCCACCCTTCCTGGCGACCATGCCGCGCGGCTCGCACGTCGCGCAGACGGTGGTCGTGCTGCTGCGCCGCCGCCTCGGCCTGCCGGAGCTGTCGCCGGTGCACCGCCTCGACCGGCTGACCAGCGGCGTCCTTCTGCTCACGACCCGGCGGGACGTCCGCGGCGCCTACCAACGGATGGTGCAGGACGGCGGGCTCGCCAAGACCTACGTGGCGCTGGCGCCGCTGGCGGACCACCTCGCGCTGCCGACCGTCGTGCGCAACCGGCTCGTCAAGCGCCGCGGGCAGCTCCAGGCGGAGGTCGAGCCGGGGGTGCCCAACGCCGAGACGCTGGTGGAGCTCGACGGCGTGCAAGGACCCGGGACCGGTCGCTACCGGCTCACGCCGAGGACCGGCCGGACCCACCAGCTCCGGGTCCACCTCGCCGGCCTGGGCGTCCCGATCGTGGGCGACCCGCTGTATCCGGACATGCACGACGTGGCCGCGGACGACTTCTCCTCACCCCTGCAGCTGTTGGCCCGGGAGGTCCGGTTCACCGACCCGGTGAACGGGGTCGAGCGGTGCATCACCTCCGGGCGCGAGCTCCCCCTCCGTCCTGCCTAGCGGCTCGCACGGGAGGCCCTGCGGCCACCGAGCATGCCCAGCACCGGCGAGCCGGCGCCCAGCAGGAAACCGAAGTCGTACCAGTTGCCCGCCCGCTCCATGTCGTAGACGGGGAACCGGTCCCACGCACCGAAGACGTGGGCGATGAGCACCACCCACGCCGTGATGCCGTTCCAGATGCCCCACAGCACGTCCTGCCACCACATGCCGCTCCCCTCCCTGCACGTCACCGTCACCCCTAGAGTGGCACACATGGCCCAGGACGACTGGAGGCTGTGCGAGACCTGCGGGGTGGAGAACGAGCTCGACGAGCACACCTGTGCCATCTGCGCCGACGAGCGGCAGTACGTCCCTGCATCAGGGCAGCGGTGGACCACGCTCGCGCGGCGTGCCCGCGAGGGGTGCCGCGTCGAGATCAGCGAGGTGGAGCCGGACTGCTTCGCGCTGCACGCCGTGCCGCGCGCGGACATCGGCCAGAGTGCCCTGCTGGTGCGCACGCCGCACGGCAACCTGCTGTGGGAGGTGCCCGGTTACATCGACGAGGCCGCGACCAGGGCGGTCGCGGACCTCGGCGGCGTCGCCGCCGTGATGGCCAGCCACCCGCACATGTACGGCTGCCAGCTGGAGTGGGCCCGCGCCTTCGGCGCGACGGTGCACGTGGCCGAGGCGGACCGGGCGTGGGTGCGGCGGTGGGGCGGCGCCGGCGAGATCACCACCTGGTCCCGGTCGTTCGAGGTGCTCCCGGGCATCCAAGCGGTGCAACCCGGAGGGCACTTCCCTGGGAGCGCCGTCGCCGTGTGGGAGGCGGGAGCCGAGGGCCGGGGCGTCCTGCTCTCCGGCGACACCTGCAAGGCGGTCCCGGACGCCGGGTGGGTGACGTTCATGCGCTCCTTCCCCAACCTGATACCCCTGTCCGCCGCGGTCGTCACGAGGGTGGCGGACACCCTCGCGGACCTGACCTTCGACCGGCTCTACGACAACTTCGGGATGGGGGTGCCCGCCGACGCCAGGGCGGCCGTGCTCCGGTCGGCGCAGAGGTATGCGGCGTGGGTGCGCGGCGACCACGACCAGCTGACCTGAGCGGGGCGCTACCGTCGGGGCATGCGCCTGGAGAACGTCGTGATGCAGGCCCGCGACCCCCGGACGACCGGCCGGTTCTGGTCGGCGGCCCTCGGGCTGGTGGACGCCGAGCCGGCCGTCGGGGGCGACTACGAGGGGCGGCTCCTCCTCGACGGCGGCCTCTGGATCGACCTGTGCGTCGAACCGGTTCCGCACGCGCCTCCGCCCGGCTGGCGGCTGCACCTCGACCTCGCCGGCGGTGCGGCGCAGGAGGCGGTCGTCGAGCGGCTGCTGGGCCTGGGCGCCAGCCACCTGGACGTCGGCCAGGGCGACGTCCCCTGGGTCGTCCTGGCCGACCCGGACGGCAACGCCTTCTGCGTGATGGAGGAACGCGCCGCCTACCGGGACACGGGCCCGGTCGCGGCGCTGCCCCTCGACAGCGCCGACCCCGAGCGCGACGGCGAGCTGTATGCCGCGCTCACCGGCTGGGTGCCCGCCGAGGGTGTCGGACCGGTGACCCTGCGGCACCCGAGCCTGCGAGGACCGCTGCTGGAGCTCTGCCCCGAGCCCGGGCCGAAGGTCCGCCAGAACCGCACCCACCTCGACGTCCGGCCCGAGCAGGGAGGGCCGGACCAGGCCGGACTGGTCGAGCTGGCGCTCTCGCTGGGTGCGACGAGGGCCACCGAGCCGTGGGCCCAGGGGCACTCGTGGGTCGTCCTGCGCGACCTCTCCGGCAACGAGCTCTGCGTCCTCGCCGACGAGGAGCCCACGGGCCGGGCGGCGGGCGAGGACGGGCTCACTCCTTGAGCCGGACCATGCCCTCCTGGGCCACGCTGGCGAGCAGGGTGCCGTCGGCGGCGAACATGTGCCCCAGCCCCAGCCCACGTCCCGACTGGGCCGAGGGCGAGGACTGGGTGTAGAGCACCCAGTCGTCCATCCGGGCGGGGCGGTGGAACCACATCGCGTGGTCCAGGCTCGCCGGCCGCAGCCTCGGGTCCCCCCAGCCGACCCCGTGCCGGCGCAGGACGGGCTCGAGCAGGACGTAGTCCGAGGCGTAGGCCAGGACCGCCGCGTGCAGCAGGGGGTCGTCGGACAGGGGTCGCTCGACCCGCATCCAGACCGACTGCTCGCCCGGACCCGGCTCGGCCGGTCCGAGCAGCAAGGGCTCGACGTGGCGCAGGTCCAGCGCACGGGTGCGGGCGTTGTGCCGGGCGACCGGGTGGTCGATGCGGCCCAGGATGTCGCGGTCGGAGGGCAGGCCCTCGGGGTCGGGCACCTGCGGCATCTCCAGGTGGTGCTCCATGCCGCCGGCCGGTTCCTGGAAGGAGGCCGTCAACGACAGCAGGATCCGTCCCTCCTGCAGGGCGTGGACGCGCCGGGCCGAGAAGCTGCGGCCGTCGCGCATCCGCTCGACGACGAACTGGATCGGCCGGCGGTCGTCGCCGGGCCGCAGGAAGTAGGCGTGCAGCGAGTGGATGTGCCGCTCCTGGGGGGCCGCCTCGGTCCCGTCCGCGACCGCGGCGACCGTGCGCCCCGCCGCGACGACCGCCTGCGCGAGCACCTGCCCGCCGAACACCCGGCCGTGCGCCTGACGCTGGCTCTGCCCCAGGAAGATGTCCCCCTCGGAGGCGCCCAGGTCGATGGCCAGCCCCTCGGGCGCCGCCGCGCGGATCGTGGTCGACCCCTCCCACGTCAGGTCGAGGACGTCGAGCAGGTCGTCGATGGGGTCGGGGAGCGGCGCGTCGGTCACGAGCAGGAGCCTAACGCCCGCCCCTCCCGGCGACCGACACCGCGACGGCCGCCGCACCGCCCCCGCCGTGGGGCGGAGCTCAGCCGACGACGATCACGTCCAGGTTGCGCGGACCGTGCACGCCCTCGACCCGGTCCAGCTCGATGTCGCTCGTCGCGCTGGGCCCGCTGATCCAGGTCAGCGGCCGGGTCGTGTCGAGCCGGTCCAGCGAGGCCGGCACGTCGTGGACGACCTGGTCGACGCGCACCACGCAGACGTGGTGGTCGGGCACCAGCGACAGTGCGCGGCGTCCCTGGTCGTCGGCGTGGTCCAGGACGATGGTGCCGGTGGTGGCGATCCCCACCCGGCAGGCGGTGATCACCGCCCCGACCTGGTCGAGCCGGCCGGACGGCAGCGCGTCGTCCGGGAGGAGCTGCACGCCGTCCTCGGCCAGCCCGGCGACCCACGCGGCGTCCAGCCCGGAGGGCACCACGACCGAGCGTGAGCCGCGGCCCCGGAGGGCCTCGGCCACCGTCGCCGCGACCTCCTCGGGCTGGCAGCGGAACACGTCCGCGCGGTAGTCGGCCACGTTCTCCACGAACAGCTCGACGGTGGCCTGCGGACTCTCACCCTCCTCCTGGATGAGCGGCACCCGTCCCCGGTGGCCCACCGGGGTGGTCACGTCGGCCGTCGCGTGCCGCAGCCGGGAGAGGATCTCCTCGCGTGCGCTGCTCATGTCGTCCTCCCGTCGTCCGTGGCCGGCGGCTGGTCGCCGTGGGTGCGTGCCCACCACTGCCGGAAGGTCTCCTTCGGCGGCGTCGGCACGTCCCGGGCCTGCGCCCAGGCACCGAGCCCGGGCACGCTGCGGATGGTGCGACCCCCGACCAGCCGTCCACCGAGCGTGGCCGCCCTCTGGGCCGCCTCGAGCCGTCGGTGGTCGCCGAAGGTCCAGGCGGCCGCCTTCATCCCCAGGGCCTCGACCGAGCGGCCGGAGGCCTCGTCGACCACCTGGGTGCGCAGGTGCACCAGGAGGGCGGGGATGTCGATCCGCACCGGGCAGGCCTCGAAGCAGGCTCCGCAGAGGCTGGAGGCGAACGGCAAGGACTTGTCGACCGTCGAGCCCGTGCCGCGCAGCTGGGGGTTGAGCACCGCGCCGATGGGGCCGGGGTAGACCGAGCCGTAGGCGTGCCCTCCGGCGCGTTCGTAGACGGGGCACACGTTCAGGCAGGCCGAGCAGCGGATGCAGCGCAGCGCGTCGCGCCCCACCGGGTCGGACAGCACGTGGCTGCGGCCGTTGTCGACGAGCACCACGTGCACGTCCTGGGGTCCGTCGCCCTCGTGCACGCCGGTCCACATCGAGGTGTAGGGGTTCATCCGCTCACCCGTGCTGGACCGCGGCAGCAGCTGCAGCATCGTGCCGAGGTCGTCGAACGTCGGCAGCACCTTCTCCACGCCGACCACCGAGATGAGCGTCTCCGGCAGCGTGAGGCACATCCGGCCGTTGCCCTCGGACTCCACCACGACGAGCGTGCCGGTGTCGGCGATCGCGAAGTTGGCACCGGAGACCGCCACCCTGGCGCGCAGGAACTTCTCCCGCAGGTGCAGCCGCGCGGCCTCGGCCAGCTTGGCCGGCTCGTCGCTGAGGTCGTCCGGGGCGGGGCGGCCCACCGAGCCCATCTCCCGCATGAAGATCTCGCGGATCTCGGCGCGGTTGCGGTGGATGGCCGGCACGAGGATGTGGCTGGGCCGGTCGTGGCCCAGCTGCACGATGAGCTCGGCCAGGTCGGTCTCCCAGGCGTTGATGCCGGCGGCCTCGAGGGCCTCGTTGAGCTCGATCTCCTGGGTGGCCATCGACTTGACCTTGACGACCTCGTCGGCGTTCCGCTCCTTGACGAGGTCGACGACGATCCGGTTGGCCTCCTCCGCGTCGCGGGCCCAGTGGACGTTCGCTCCGCGGTCCAGGAGGTTCTTCTCCAGCTGCTCCAGGTAGTGCGGCAGGTGGTGCAGCGCCTCGTCCTTGGCGGCGGCGCCGGCGACGCGCAGCTCCTCCCACGCCTCGACCTCCCCGACCACGGCGGCCCGCTTGCCGCGGATCGTGGCGGTGGCGTGCGCCAGGTTGCGCCGCTGCTGGGTGTTGGCCAGCGCGGCCCTGGCCGCGGTCTGGAAGGACGGCATCCCCAGGAACGTCTCTGAGGTCTGCTGCAGCGGTCCGGCGCTGTCGGGGTAGGTGGTGGGGCCGGCGCCGACGTCACCGGTGGGGGGCGCGTCGTGGTCGGCGTGGGGGGTGCTCATGCCGGGTCCTCCTCGGTCGAGGCCAGGATCTGGGCCAGGTGCAGCGTGCGCACACCGGCCCGCTGGCGCTGCAGGATGCCGCCGATGTGGGCCAGGCAGGAGTTGTCGCCGGCCACCACGACCTCGGCCCCGGTGTCCCGGACGTGCCGGGCCTTGTCCGAGCCCATCGCGATCGAGGTGTCGGCGTTCTTCACGGCGAAGGTGCCGCCGAAGCCGCAGCACTCGGTCGCCGAGGGCAGGTCGACCAGGTCGATCCCGCGCACCTCGCGCAGCAGCCGCAGCGGCCGGTCGCCCACGTGCAGCATCCGCAGGGAGTGGCAGGTCGGGTGGTAGGTCACCCGGTGCGGGAAGTAGGCCCCGACGTCGGTGCGGCCGAGCACGTCCACGAGGAACTCGGACAGCTCCAGCACGCGGGGGGTCAGCTCCTCCACGGCCGTGGCGAGACCGGTGTCGCCGGAGCGCCGGGCCAGCATCCCGTGCTGCTCCCGGACCGAGCCCACGCACGAGCCCGAGGGGGCGACCACGTGCTCGAACTCCTCGAACACGTCGACGAACCTGCGGACCAGGGGGACCGCCTCGTCGGCATACCCGGTGTTGGTGAACATCTGCCCGCAGCAGGTCTGCTCCCGCGGAAAGACCACGGTGCACCCCAGCCGTTCCAGCAGCGTGACCGTGGCCCGTGGGGCGTCGGGCCACATGGTGTCGTTGAAACAGGTGGCGAAGATCGCCACGGTGGGGCCCTGGCTCGTCATCGAGTCTCCCGGAAATGGTCTGACCATTGGATGAGGCCGAGGCTATGGCTAGACTCCCGGCTCGTCAAGACTCCGTGCCCAGGGGAGGTGCAGGTGGACGCTCGTGCGGCGGCCCCCCAGGGTTCCGCCGCGCCCCGGGCCTACGAGGCGGTCGTCGCCTGGGTGGAGGAGCGCATCCTCGACGGACGGCTCCAGGTCGGCGACCAGCTGCCGGCCGAGCGGGACCTCTCCGCCCGGCTCGAGGTGAGCCGCAGCGTGGTCCGGGAGGCCGTGCGCAGCCTGCAGGCCCAGGGTGTCCTGGCCCCGTCGGTGGGGGCGGGGCGGGCCGGGGGCACCCGGGTCAGCGCCCTCCCCTCGGGCGCGCTGACCCGGCTGCTGCGGCTGCACGTGGCGCTCGCGCACTTCCCGCTGGACGAGGTGGTCGAGGTCCGGACCGCGCTCGAGCGGCTCAGCGCCCGGCTCGCGGCCACCCGCGCGACCGAGCAGGACCTGGAGCGGCTGCGCGGGCACCTGGAGCAGATGCGCACCGCGACCGACCGGGAGGCGTTCAACGACGGCGACACCGCCTTCCACGTCACGCTCGCGCGGGCCGCCGGCAACGGGCTCGCCGCCGACACCACCGAGGCCATCCGGGAGGCGCTGCGCCGACCGCTGATGGACCTGTTCACCGCCCTCGACGAGACGGCCTACCCCGACCTCGTGGAGGACCTGATGCGCGAGCACGAGGCCATCTACGACGCCGTCGCCACGCACGACCCCGCGGCGGCGGAGGTGCTCGTCGAGGCCCACGTGCGGACCGCCTGGCGCCGGCTGAGGGGTGCGGCGGCCACAATGGCCCCATGAGCACCGGTCCCACGAGCACCCCGGCCACCCCCCTGCCCGACGTCCCGGACGTGGCGCGGATCTATCCGGTCACCGTCCGGTGGTCGGACATGGACGCCTACGCCCACGTCAACAACGTGCAGTACCTCCGCTTCTTCGAGGAGGCCCGGGTGATGGCCTTCAAGGACTGGTTCGGGGCCGACCGGGACCTCATCGACGAGGGCATGCTCGTCGTCTCCCAGGCCGTGGACTACCTGCTGCCGATGGGCTACGCCTACGCACCGGCCCGGGTCGCGGTGTGGTGCAGCGACGTGGGCGCGGCCTCCTTCGAGCTGGGGTATGCCGTGGGCGGGCCCGAGGGGGACGACACCGTCTACGCACGGGGCCGGGTCACGCTGGTCGCCTACGACCTGACGGGGCAGCGGCCGCGACGCCTGGGCGAGCCCGAGCGGGAGGCCCTCGCCCAGGTCACCGCCGCCGGACCGGTCCTGCGCGGCGACCGTCGGCGGGGGCAGGGCGCATGAGCGCGGGTCCCGGGGGCGCCCCCGTCCTGCGGTTCGGCGACGGCGAGACCGTGGCCGACCTGGCCACCTACGCCGGACGGGCGCTGACCCTGGACGAGGACGGGGCGGTGCGGCTGCAGGCGTCCGGCCGGGTGCTGGCCGCGTGGGTCTGCGTCCTGCCCGGCCAGGGGCTGACCCGGTCGGGCACGGTCCTGGGCCTGCGCACCATGCCCCTGGCGGACGAGCACGACCTGGACGTCGCGGTGCCGCTGAGGGGGCTGACCGACCGGTTCGCCCGGCGCGCGGCCACCGGCGACGCCGGCACGGAGCTGGCGGTCCCCCCGTCGACCGTCTCCCCGCCCTGGACCGCCCTGACCCCGCCGCGCGGCGGGTGGGAACCGGTGGGGCGGGTCGCGGTCGGGGACCTGCTGGCCGCCGCGCGGGAGGGGGTCGCGGAGGTGGCGCAGGGGACCCCGGAGGGAGCGGGGGCCGCGGCGGTGGCCACGCTGCGGGCCCGCGTGTGGGGCCGTGAGCTGGCGGCCGGGGTGCCCGCCGGTGCCGGCCTGGCCGTGCTCTCCCTGGGCTTCGCCGGCGACC
>DATISK010000169.1:0-9258 GCA_035581545.1 Ornithinimicrobium sp.
AATCATTGGACGCATAGAGCCTGTTCAGACAGAATGGGGACATGTCAACAACGACCCAGATCCCCGCCCTGCCCCCGGTCGCCGAGCTCGAGGCCCTCGCCCAGGTGCCCGTCGTGCTGGGCGCCCCGTCCGGGGCCCGTCGCGGCTCTCACCGCTCGCGCCTGTCCTTCCTGAGCCGGGCCAACCGGTCGGAGTCGGCCAACGACGCCGCGGTGCCCCCGCGCCGCATCGCCGGCCGCTTCAGCCTGCCCCGCTGACGGCACGCCACGCGCCGCCCGTTCGGCCGCACGACCTACGGAGGCGTAGGCTGATGGGTGACATGTCTTCGACTCAACTCCACCAGCTCGACCGGGTTGTCATCCGTTTTGCCGGGGACTCCGGCGACGGGATGCAGCTGACCGGTGACCGGTTCACCTCCGACACCGCCTCGCTGGGCAACGACCTGTCGACCCTGCCCAACTTCCCCGCCGAGATCCGCGCCCCCCAGGGCACCCTGCCGGGCGTCTCGAGCTTCCAGCTCCACTTCGCCAACCACGACATCGCCACGCCGGGGGACGCCCCCGACGTGCTCGTGGCGATGAACCCGGCCGCGCTGCGCGCCAACCTCGGCGACCTCCCCCGTGGGGCGACGCTCATCGTCAACAGCGACGAGTTCGGCAAGCGCAACCTGGCCAAGGTCGGCTACGCCGCCAACCCGCTCGACGACGGGTCCCTGACGGAGGCCGGCTACCACGTGCACGCCCTGCCGCTGACCTCCATGGCGGTCGAGGCGCTGGCGGACTTCGACCTCACCCGCAAGGAGAAGGAACGGGCCAAGAACATGCTGGCCCTGGGCCTGCTCTCCTGGCTCTACTCCCGGGACACCAGCGGCACCGAGGCCTTCCTCCGCGCCAAGTTCGCCCAGGCCCCCGACGTGCTCGAGGCCAACCTCGTCGCCCTGCGCGCCGGGCACGCCTACGGCGAGACGACCGAGGACTTCGCGGTCCGCTACGAGGTCGCGCCGGCCCCCATGCGACCGGGCACCTACCGGACCATCACCGGCAACCAGGCGATGGCGCTGGGCCTGGTCGCCGCAGCGCAGCGGGCCGGGCTGTCGCTGGTGCTGGGCTCCTACCCGATCACCCCCGCCTCGGACGTGCTGCACCAGCTGTCCGCCCTCAAGCACCTCGGGGTGACCACGCTGCAGGCCGAGGACGAGATCGCCGCCGTGGGCATGGCCCTGGGCGCCTCCTTCGGCGGGGCGCTCGGCGTGACCACGACCTCGGGGCCGGGACTGGCGCTGAAGAGCGAGACCATCGGGCTCGCGGTCTCCACCGAGCTGCCCCTCGTCGTCGTCGACATCCAGCGCGGCGGCCCCTCCACCGGGCTGCCCACCAAGACCGAGCAGGCGGACCTGCTGCAGGCCATGTACGGCCGCAACGGCGAGTCGCCCGTGGCCGTCGTCGCCGCCAGCTCGCCCAGCGACTGCTTCGACGCCGCCCTGGAGGCGGTCCGCATCGCCACCACCTACCGCACCCCGGTGATCCTGCTGTCCGACGGCTACCTGGGCAACGGGTCCGAGCCGTGGGCGGTGCCGGACGTGGCCACCCTGCCCGACCTGACCGTGGAGAAGGCGACCACGCCCAACGCGGTGGACGACGCCGGACGGCCCGTCTTCCACCCCTACCTGCGTGACGAGCAGACCCTGGCACGGCCGTGGGCCGTCCCGGGGACGCCCGGCCTGGAGCACCGGATCGGCGGCATCGAGAAGGCAGACGTCACCGGGCACATCTCCTACGACCCGGCCAACCACGACCGGATGGTCCGGCTGCGCCAGGCCAAGATCGACCGGATCGCCGACACGGTCCCGCCGCTGGAGGTCGACGACCCCGACGGGCGGGCCCGGGTGCTCGTCCTGGGCTGGGGGTCGACCTACGGCCCCGTCGCCGCCGCCACCCGGCTCGTCCGCAGCTCCGGAGCGCCGGTGGCCCGGGCCCACCTGCGCCACCTGAACCCCTTCCCGGCCAACCTGGGCGAGGTGCTGCGCGGCTACGACCGGGTGCTGCTGCCGGAGATGAACCTGGGCCAGCTCGCGCTGCTGCTGCGCGGCCGCTTCCTCGTCGACGTGCGCTCGCACACCGCCGTCCGGGGGCTGCCGTTCACCGCCGCCGAGCTGGCCGAGGTGATCCACGCGCACCTGCTGGAGGTCACCGACGGGTCCGAGGAGGGACGCTGACGATGAGCACGCACACCACCGAGATCGGTATGCCGTCGCGCGCCGGCACCGCGGGCGTGCCCGCGCTGGACGGCGGGGCGACGCAGACGAAGAAGGACTTCACCTCCGACCAGGAGGTGCGCTGGTGCCCCGGCTGCGGGGACTACGCGGTGCTCGCGGCCGTGCAGGGGTTCCTGCCGGACCTCGGGCTGCGCCGGGAGAACATCGTCTTCGTCAGCGGGATCGGCTGCTCCAGCCGGTTCCCCTACTACCCGGACCCCTACGGGATGCACTCCATCCACGGGCGGGCGCCCGCCATCGCGACCGGTCTGGCGACCGCCCGCGAGGACCTGTCGGTGTGGGTCGTCACCGGTGACGGCGACGCGCTGTCGATCGGCGGCAACCACCTCATCCACGCCATGCGGCGCAACGTCAACCTGACGATCCTGCTGTTCAACAACAAGATCTACGGGCTGACGAAGGGGCAGTACTCCCCCACCTCCGACGTCGGCGCGGTGACCAAGTCGACGCCGGCCGGGTCCGTGGACCACCCGTTCAACCCGGTGTCCCTCGCGCTCGGGGCCGAGGCGACCTTCGTGGCGCGGACGATGGACTCCGACCGCAAGCACCTGACCGAGGTGCTCCGCCAGGCCGCCGAGCACCGCGGGACCGCCCTGGTGGAGATCTACCAGAACTGCCCGATCTTCAACGACGGCGCCTTCCAGCTGCTCAAGGACCGCGACGAGGCGACCGCCCGCCTCGCCCACCTGCACGCGGGCGAGCCGGTCCGCGTGGGAGCCGGTGAGGACGCCCGGGTCGTCGTGCGCGACGCGTCCGGCCGCCTGGCCGTGGTGCCCGAGACCGAGGCGCAGGCGGACCGGGTGGTCGTGCACGACCCGACCGACCCCGACCCCTCGACGGCGTTCGCCCTCTCCCGGCTCGACGACGCCACGATGCAGCACGTGCCCATGGGCGTCTTCCGCGCCGTGGACCGTCCCACCTACGACGACGGCGTGCGCGCCCAGGTGGCCGCCGCCGTGGCCGAGGCGCCGGCGAGCGGCTCCCCCGACGAGGCGCTCGCCGCGCTCCTGCGCGGACGGGACACCTGGACCGTCGACGGCACCCGGGCCGGCCAGGTCGAGCAGACCCTCGCCGGGGAGAGCACCGAGGGACCCATCCCCGCGGCCGGGGACGCCCTGGTCGAGGAGGGCGAGGAAGCGCTGGACGGGGAGTGACCGAGGCGCGCCGCCGGCAGGAGGGCACCGCCGCCGGGTTCCTGGCCTACCTGCTCTGGGGCGCCTTCCCGCTCTACTTCGCCACGCTGCGCCCGGCGGGACCGTGGGAGATCCTGGCCCACCGGATCGTCTGGACGCTGCTCGTGTGCGCCGTCGTCCTGCTGCTGACGCGCGACGTGCGCTGGCTGCTCGACCTGGCCAGACGTCCACGCCGGGCCGGCGGGGTCGCCCTGGCCGGCTCGCTCATCGCCGTCAACTGGGGGGTCTACACCTATGCCGTGCTCAGCGGGCACGTCACCGAGGCCGCCCTGGGCTACTTCCTCAACCCGCTCGTCACCGTGGCGCTGGGGGTCGTGGTGCTGCGGGAGAGCCTGCGCCGGGCCCAGTGGGTGGCCGTGGCGGTCGGCGCGGTCGCCGCGGTCTACCTGACCGTCGACTACGGTCGGCCGCCGTGGATCTCCCTGGTCCTGGCCGTCAGCTTCGCCTCCTACAGCCTGCTGAAGAACCGGTTGGGGATCTCGCTGTCCCCGATCCGCTCGCTCGCCGGCGAGTCGCTGGCGATCCTGCCGGTCGCCGTGGTCGTCCTGGTCTGGCTCTCGGCCCGCGGGGAGACCACCTTCCTGGCGCACGGAGGGGTGCACACCCTGCTCATGGTCTCCACCGGGGTGGCGACGGCGGTGCCGCTGCTGCTGTTCGCCGCGGCGGCCAGCAGGGTGCCCCTGTCGACCATCGGCCTGCTCCAGTTCCTCACCCCCGTCCTGCAGCTGATGACCGGGGTGCTGCTGCTGGGTGAGACCGTGCCCGCCTCGCGCTGGGTCGGCTTCGCCATGGTGTGGCTGGCCCTGGCCGTCCTGACCTGGGACATGGTCACCCACGTCCGGCGCTCCCGCCGCGCCCGTCGGGACCTGGTCGAGCCCGCCCCCTGACCGACGGCCCGGTCACCTGCGGCCCCGGCCCCCCCGCCCTGCCGGGCCACGCCCCGCCCCACCTACGTGCACGCCGGGCAATTTTGCACACCGTGCACAGACTTCTATGCTGACGGCGTGACCGACGCGACCACCGGGACCCCTGCACCGGGGCGCCGCGAGCTCAACAAGACCCGCACCCGCGAGGCGGTCGCGACCTCCCTCCGGACGCTGCTGCTGCGTCACCCCGTCGCGGACATCACCGTCGACCAGGTGGCCGAGGGGGCGGGCATCTCGCGGCGCACGTTCTTCAACTACTACGGCGGCATCGCCGCCGTCCTCGCGGACGTCATGCGTGGCCACACGACGCACCTGGCCGAGGGGCTGGAGAGCGTGCCGCTCGGGAACGACCCGGTCGGTGCCCTGCGCCGCGTGCTGCGCGAGCGCGGGCTCTCGCCGGAGTTCCTCACCTGGATGGCCGCCCTGAACTGCCACGGCTCCACGAGCGAGGCCGCCGTCCTCGTGGAACGGGCGGTCTGGACCGACCTGGGCGACTGGTTCCGCGGCCTGCTCCTCCGGTGGCTCCCTCCGGACGTCGACCCCGTCTACGTCGCCACCCTCGCCGACGCCGTGATGAGCGCCTTCGCCGCCGCCGAGCAACCCTGGCTCGCCCGGCTGGACGGCCGGGTCAGCCTCACCGAGGAGGACGTCACCGCCTTCCTCGAGCACCTCGACCGCGCGCTGGGCTACGTCGCCGACGGCTGGGTCGTGCAGACCTCACCCGGCCCCTGACGGGCCGGCCCCGAGGCCCCCGCCGCGGGGCCCCGGTCGTCCCCGTCCCCGGCGCCGACCCTGCGCCGCCCCCTCCCACCTGCCCCTCGAAAGGACCACGACCGTGGCCATCCTCCTGCACCGCCTCGGACGCTGGTGCGCCGACCGCCGCTGGCTCGTCGTCGCCGTGTGGAGCGCCCTGCTGGCCCTCCTGGTGGCCGGCACCGTGCTGCTGTCCAAGCCGCTGACCAACGAGTTCTCGGTCCCCGGCGCCCGCTTCGCCCAGGTGCTGGAGACCCTGCAGCGCGAGATCCCCGAGGCGGCCGGGACCACCGGCACCGTCGTCCTGCGCAGCGAGACCGCCTTCGACGAGGAGCAGCAGCGCGCGATCGGCGCAGCCGTGCAGGAGTGGGAGTCGATCGACGGGGTCACCGCCGTCGACCCCGTGGCCGCCCAGGCCGAGCTCGAGGACGGCCGCACCCGGATCGAGCAGGGACGGGCGGAGCTGGAGCGGGGCCGGGAGGACCTCGCGGCCGGCGAGCAGGAGCTCGCCGACGGTCGCCAGCAGCTCGAGCAGGGCCGCACCGAGCTGGCCGACAACCGGGACCGGATCGAGGAGGGACGGGCCCAGCTGGAGGCCGGTGAGGCCGAGGTGGCCACCCAGGTCGAGCAGCTGGACGCGGCGCAGGCCGAGCTGGACGCCCAGCTGGCCCAGCTCGAGGCCGGCGTCGCGGCCGGGGCGGTCCCCCCGGCCGCCGAGCAGCAGGCCCGCGCCGAGATCGCGGCCGGGCAGGCCCAGCTGGACGCCGGCCGGCAGCAGCTGGACGCCGCCCGTGACCAGCTGGAGACCTCCCGCGTCGAGCTGACCGCCGGCGAGGAGGCGATCGCCGAGGGCGAGGCCGAGCTCGAGGTGGCCGAGGCGGAGATCGTCCGCGGCGAGCAGGAGCTCGAGGACGGGCGGGCCGAGCTCGCCGAGGGCGAGGAGGCCCTGAGCGCGGCCGAGCGCGTCACCACGCTGACCGAGGGCACCCGCCTGGTGACCGAGGACGGCACCGTGGCGATGTCCCAGGTGACCGTCCAGGACGCCTCCGGCACGCTCGCCCCGGAGACGCGGGAGGCGATCCTGGCGGTCTCCGACGACCTGGCCGCCGCGGACGTGCAGGTGGACTTCTCCAAGGAGCTGACCGACGACCTGTCCAGCCTGCTCGGGCCCGGCGAGGTCATCGGTCTGCTCGTCGCCGCGGTCGTGCTGGTGGTCATGCTGGGCTCGCTCCTGGCCGCCGGCCTCCCGCTGCTGATGGCGCTCGTCGGGGTCGGGGTCGGCCTGGGCGCGGCGATGACCCTCACCCACTGGATCTCGATGAACTCCGTGACCCCGGCGCTGGCGCTCATGCTGGGTCTGGCGGTCGGCATCGACTACTCCCTGTTCCTCATCAACCGGCACCGCCAGCAGCTGCGTCACGGCATGGGGGTGCGCGAGTCGCTCGCCCTGGCCGTGGGGACCTCCGGCAACGCGGTCACCTTCGCCGGCCTGACGGTCATCATCGCGCTGGCCGCGCTGACCATCACCGGCATCCCCTTCCTGGGGGTGATGGGGCTGGTGGCGGCCGGGACGGTGGCCGTCGCGGTCCTGGCGGCCCTGACCCTCACCCCGGCCCTGCTGTCCCTGCTGGGCCTGCGCGTCCTGCCCCGGCGCGAGCGCGAGGCCGTCGCCCGCGGCGACCTCGCGGAGGCCCGGGCCGAGGACGAGCGGGAGGGCGACGACCGGCGCGGCTGGGCCGCCTGGGTGCAGCGCCACCCCTGGCTGGTCGTCGTCGCCTCCCTCACCCTCGTGGCCGGGCTGGGCTGGCCCGTCGGCCAGCTGCGCCTGGGACTGCCCGACGGGTCCGCCGAGCCCGCCGGTTCCACCGCATACCGGACGTTCGACACGGTGCGCGAGGAGTTCGGCGCCGGGGCCAACGGTCCCCTGCTGGTCGTCGCCGAGCTGGACGAGCCGGTCGCCGGCACCGAGACCGCGCTGCTGAGCACCCAGGCCGACATCGGCGAGCGGCTCGCCGCCGTGGACGGTGTGGTCCGGGTCCTGCCCGCCGGGGTGAGCGACGACCGCGACACCCTGGCCTTCCAGGTCCAGCCCGAGGGAGGCCCGGCGGACGCGTCCACCGAGGCGCTCGTGGACCGGCTGGTGCCGGTCGTCGACGAGATCGGCCAGGAGCTCGGCGCCGAGGTCGGCCTCACCGGGGCGACCGTGGCCAACATCGACATCTCGGGCCAGCTGGCGGACGCGCTGCCGCTCTACCTGCTCGTCGTCGTCGGCCTGTCCCTGATCCTGCTGCTGCTGGTCTTCCGGTCCGTCGTGATCCCCCTGCTGGCCACCGGCGGGTTCCTGCTCAGCCTGGTCGCCTCGTTCGGGGCCGTCGTGGCCGTCTACCAGCTGGGCCACCTCTCCGGCATCTCCGGCGTCGACGAGCCGGGGCCGGTGCTCAGCTTCCTGCCGACGCTGCTCATCGGGATCCTCTTCGGACTGGCGATGGACTACCAGGTCTTCCTGGTCTCGGCGATGCGCGAGTCGCACGTGCACGGGCAGGACGCCCGCCGTGCGGTGGTGACCGGGTTCAACCACAGCGCGCGCGTGGTCACCGCCGCCGCGATCATCATGATCTCGGTCTTCGGCGGGTTCGTGTGGGCGCACCTGGCGATGGTCCGGCCGATGGGCCTCGGCCTGGCGGTCGGCGTGCTCGTCGACGCCTTCCTCGTCCGGATGACGCTCACCCCGGCGGTCATGTCGCTGCTCGGGGAGAAGGCCTGGTGGCTGCCCCGCTGGCTGGACCGGGTCCTGCCCGACGTCGACGTGGAGGGCGCCCAGCTCGAGCGCGCGCTCGGCACGCCGGCCCGGACGCCGGCGAGCTCCCCCGCTCAGGAGCCGGCGGGCTCACCCAGCCGCTGACCGGCGGCCCGGGCGAGCATCCGGGCGCCGGTCCGCGCCGCCCGGTCCCCCTCGGGGACCTGCACGGCCAGCCGGCGACCGTCGGCCCGCCACACCACCAGCCCTGGTCCCCCGCCGACGACGAAGGACGTCCGGTCGGGCATGGGGCGCAACCCGATCCCGCCCCAGGCCATCGGGTCCAGGTCGAGGACCTCGACCCCCACGACGTCCCCGGCGGGCACGCGCAGCAGCCGGACGGGGAGCACCCGCGAGCGGATCCGCAGCCCGTCCTCGTCCACGTGCAGGGACACCCGGGACCAGGCCAGGGCCAGCCCGCCGGCGGCGAGCCCGAAGAGCAGCACCCCCAGCGCCAGCAGGACCCCCTCGCCCAGCAGCAGGACCACGCCCGCGGTCAGCGCGAACACCCCCAGCAGGACCAGGCCCTGGACACGCAGCGTCCCGGACGAGACGTCCGACGTCCACGCCTCCACCGGTGCCACGGCACGACCCCGCACCGCCTGCACCTGCGCCCGTTCGGGCACCCGCTGCAGCAGCTCCGCCCGCGGCAGCACCCGGGTGCCGTGCAGGCGGTGGCCCACCCGGCCGCCGACGACGGCGGCGGCCAGCACGAGGGCCCACCGCAGCCACCCGACGCCGCCGGGCAGCGCCACCGCATACCCTCCCCAGCCGAGGGCGGCGGCGGCCACCAGCCCCCACCGGGCCCACCCGGCGGGCACGACCCGGCTCAGCAGCGCCACCCCCGCCGCCATGAGCGCGGCCAGGACCGTCGCGCTCAGCGCCGTCTGCAGCCGGGCACCGTCGGTGCCCGAGCCGCCCCGGGCGGTCCAGGGCAGGGTCAGCAGCAGCAGGGCCAGCGGCACGATGGCCCACAGGCCGGCCAGCACGCGACGCACGGGGTTCCTCTCGAGCGGGGTCGGGACTGATCCAGGGTATGCGGCCTCACCCGGCGCCGTGTGCTGCCGGCGGTGACCCGCACGCCCACCGGTCACCGGATCGTCGCCGACCGTTCACCCCGCGTCCGCCGGGTCGCTCACCTGCACGTCCTGGCGTCGCGAGCGTCGTCGGGGTCCCGCCCTGCGACCTGCCGACCGCCGACCCCCGAAGGACGAGAACGTGACCGCTCCCACGACCCGCCGCTCCCTGCTGCCGCTCCTGCACGTCTCCCAGCACCGCTACCGCAAGGGTGAGAAGCGGCACAACATGACCCTG
>DATISK010000170.1:0-2793 GCA_035581545.1 Ornithinimicrobium sp.
CCCTCTACCGCCAGCAGGCGCGCACCGCCCCGCCGAGCTGGATCGTGGACAACACCGACCTGCGGCGCCCCGAGATCGTCGTCCCGGACCCGGACGAGCCGCAGTGGATAGAGCAGGACTGAGGACGGCTCCGGCTCAGGCCCCGTCCGGGGCCGGTTCCAGCTGCTCGGTGTCCTCGTCGACCCAGTCGAAGGTGCGGGTGACGGCCTTCTTCCAGGTCCGGAAGAGCCGCTCCCGCTGCTCCGCGGGCAGCTGCGGACTCCACCGGCGGTCCTCCTGCCAGCGGGCTGCGACCTCGGCGGTGCCGTCCCAGAAGCCCACGGCGATGCCGGCGGCGTAGGCGGCTCCCAGGGCGGTCGTCTCGGTCACCCGTGGCCGGATCACGTCCAGGCCGAGGACGTCGGCCTGGAACTGCATGAGCAGCTCGTTGCCGACCATGCCACCGTCGACCCGCAGCTCGGTGACGGGGGTGGCGGCGTCGGCGTCCATCGCCTCCACCACCTCCCGGGTCTGGTAGGCGGTGGCCTCCAGCGCGGCCCGAGCCAGGTGGTGCCGGGTCACGTAACGGGTCAGGCCGACGATCGCGCCGCGGGCGTCGTCGCGCCAGTAGGGCGCGAACAGGCCGGAGAAGGCCGGCACGACGTAGCACCCGCCGTTGTCGTCGACCGCGGCGGCCAGCTCCTCGATCTGCGCGGACTCGGAGATCAGGCCGATGTTGTCCCGCAGCCACTGCACCAGCGAGCCCGTCACCGCGATCGACCCCTCGAGGGCGTAGACCGGGTCCTGGCCGGCGAACTGGTAGCAGACGGTGCTCAGCAGGCCGTGCTCGCTCGGGACGATCTGCGACCCGGTGTTGACCAGCAGGAAGTTGCCGGTGCCGTAGGTGTTCTTGCTCATCCCGGGCTCGAAGCAGGCCTGCCCCACCATCGCGGCGTGCTGGTCGCCGAGGAGCCCGGCGATCGGGACGCCCAGCTTGTCGCTGGTGCCGTAGACCTCCGCCGAGGTGCGGATCTGCGGCAGCATGGACAGGGGCACCCCCATGGCCCCGGCCACCTCCTCCGACCAGGACAGCGTGCGCAGGTCCATGAGCATGGTGCGGGAGGCGTTGGTGACGTCGGTGACGTGGACGCCGCCGTCGACGCCTCCGGTGAGGTTCCAGACGAGCCAGGAGTCCATCGTGCCGAAGAGCAGCTCGCCCGCGTCGGCGCGCTCGCGGGCCCCCGGCACGTGGCGCAGGATCCAGGCCAGCTTGGGGCCGGAGAAGTAGGTCGCCAGCGGCAGCCCGCAGACGTCCTTGAACCGGTCGGCGGCGCCGGGCTCGTCGGACCCCGCCAGCTCGGCGACGAGGCCCGCCGTGCGGGTGTCCTGCCAGACGATCGCCGGGTGCACCGGTTGCCCGGTCCGGCGGTCCCACACCACGGTGGTCTCCCGCTGGTTGGTGATGCCGATCGCGGCCAGGTCCTGCCCGGTGAGGTTGGCCCGCCCCAGGGCCAGCCCGATGACCTCCCGGGTGCAGTCCCAGATCTCCACCGGGTCGTGCTCGACCCACCCGGCCCGGGGCAGGATCTGGCGGTGCTCCTTCTGGCCGACGGAGACGATCCGTCCGCCGTGGTCCACGACGACGGCCCGCGTGCTGGTGGTCCCCTGGTCGACGGCCAGGACGTACCGGCTCACCGGGCCTCCCCGTCGGGTCCGGTGCGGGCCAGGGACTCCGAGGCCGCGTCCGGCCAGGCTCCCGCGGCGGCGGATCCGCCGCGCAGCACCCGGTCGCGGGCCGCCACGGCGGCCAGGTCGTCCGGCTCCTG
This sequence comes from Ornithinimicrobium sp., assembly GCA_035581545.1. GTDB lineage: Bacteria > Actinomycetota > Actinomycetes > Actinomycetales > Dermatophilaceae > Ornithinicoccus. Next base: position 1,806 of record DATISK010000170.1, read on the forward strand.
CGCCGCGGCCTCGTCGGCCCGCACCCGGCGGGCGTAGTCGGCCAGCTCGCGGGCGGCCTTCTCCTCGCCCCAGCCGAGCCACTGCACGGCGATGTCGGCGATCTCCTCCGCCGCCTCCAGCCCCTTGCGGGGTCCCTCGTAGTAGAGCCGGGTGCGGCGCATGAGGATGTCCTCCAGGTGCAGGACGCCCTCGCTGATGCAGGCGTAGGCGATCTCGGCGCGCAGGTAGGCAGGGGCGTGCTCCAGCGGGGTGGCCAGCGAGGAGTCCTCGGCGATGAGGTCGAGGAGCTGCTCGACGAGGGAGCCGTAGCGGTGCAGCAGGTGGTCGGTCGTCTGCTCGTCCCAGCCGAAGCGGTCCCGCAGCGCCGGCATCCGACGGCGCATGGCGGCCTCGCCGACCGCGCCCACCAGGGGCACCTGGTCGGTGATCGAGGGGAGCTCCTTCGCCCGCTCACCCAGGGCCAGGTCCACGGCGTCGGAGGCCATCACCCGGTAGGTGGTCAGCTTGCCCCCGCCGACGACGGTCAGGCCGGGCACGGGGGAGACGACGGTGTGCTCGCGGCTGATCCTGGCCGAGTCCGGCTCGCCACGGGTGCCCGGCTGCAGCAGCGGCCGCAGGCCGGCGTACCACCCGACCACGTCGTCCCGCGTCAACCGGGTGGTCAGCACCTCGTTGGCGTGGTCCAGGACGTAGTCGATGTCGGTCGCGGTGGCCACGGGGTGTCTCAGGTCGCCGTGCCAGGGGGTGTCGGTGGTCCCGATGATCCAGTAGCGCGCCCACGGGATGAAGAAGAGCACCGACCGCTCGGTCTGCAGGAACAGGCCCTGCGAGCCGCGGATCCGGTCGCGGGGGACGACGAGGTGGATGCCCTTGGAGGCCAGCACGTGCAGGCCTCCCTCGGCGCCGGCCAGGTCGCCGACCTGCTCGGTCCACACCCCGGTGGTGGAGATGACCTGGTGGGCGCGGACGTCGACCTCCTCGCCGCGA
>DATISK010000171.1:0-7121 GCA_035581545.1 Ornithinimicrobium sp.
CCCCGCCGGCCGTGAGCCGGCGCGCCAGCGCCGTGCACTCGCCCAGGGACCGGCCCTCCTCCGCGGCGGCACCGACGAGCTTCTCCAGCAGCACGGTCAGGCCCGTCCCGCGACGCCCGGCGGTCCAGGTGCTGTCCTGGACCGCGACGTCGTCGGCGACGACGACGACCTCGACGGGGGGACCGCCCTCGAGCTGGGCGAGCTCGGCGGCCATGTCGACGTTGAGCACGTCCCCGGTGTAGTTCTTCACGAGCAGCACCACGCCCGCTCCGCCGTCCGCGGCGCGCAGGGCCGTGAGCCACTGGTCCGGGACCGGGGAGGTGAAGACCTCCCCGCAGCAGGCCGCGTCGAGCATCCCCACGCCCACGAACCCCGCGTGCAGCGGCTCGTGGCCCGAACCCCCACCGGCCACGACGCCCACCTTGCCGGGCGTCGGGCCGCCGCGGCGGCGGACCACCCGGGCGTCCAGGTCCACGTCCAGCAGGTCCGGGTGGGCCAGGGCCATCCCCGCCAGCGACTCCACCACCACGTCGGCGGGGTCGTTGAGGAGCTTCTTCATGGGGTCACTCTGCCACCTGGACGGCGGTGGCACACGGGCGACCGGCGCACGGCACGCCTCAGAAGCCGAGCCGGTCCAGCTGCTTGGGGTCGCGCTGCCAGTCCTTGGCCACCTTGACGTGCAGGTCGAGGTAGACGCGGTGGCCGAGGAGCTCCTCGATCCCCGCGCGGGCCGTGGTGCCCACCTCCCGCAGCCGTGACCCGCCGCGACCGATGATGATGGCCTTCTGGCTGGGCCGCTCGACGAAGACGTTGACGCGGACGTCGCTCATGGGGTCGTCCTCGGGCCGGTCCTCCCGCGCGACGATCTCGTCCACCTGGACGGCCAGGCTGTGCGGCAGCTCGTCCCGGACCCCCTCGAGCGCTGCCTCCCGGACCAGCTCGGCGATCATCACGACCGTCGACTCGTCGCTGACCTGGCCCGGGGGGTAGAGGGGCGGGGAGGGCGGCAGGTAGGAGGCCAGCAGGTCGCCGACCTGCTCCACCTGCTCCCCGCTGACCGCCGAGCACGGGATGATCGCGTCCCAGTCGCCCAGCCGGTCGATCGCCACGAGGTGCTCGGCGAGCCGGTCACGGTCCACCGCGTCCGCCTTCGTGGCGATCGCCACGACCGGGACCCGACGCACCCGGTGCAGCTCGACGAGGTCGTTGGCGATGTAGGTGTCCCCCGGCCCCACCCGTTGGTCGGAGGGCAGGCAGAAGCCGATGACGTCGACCGAGAGCAGCGTCTCCCGCACGAGGTGGTTGAGCCGCTGACCCAGGAGCGAGCGGGGACGGTGCAGGCCGGGGGTGTCGACGAGCACCAGCTGGGAGCCGGGGGTGGTGCGGATCCCCCGGATCGTGTGCCGGGTGGTCTGCGGCTTGGAGGAGGTGATCGCCACCTTGCTGCCGACCAGCGCGTTGGTCAGCGTGGACTTTCCCGCGTTGGGTCGCCCCACCAGGCAGGCGAACCCGCTCCGGTGCTCCGGCGCGCCGGTCGGTGTCTCAGGGTGCACGGGTGACCTCCGTGGTCTCGTGGTCGGCGTCGGGGCGGGCGTCGCCGCCCTCGGGGGGCTCGGCCCGTCCCGGAGGGTCGGACCGGCCGGCGTGCTCCGCCTCGGCCGGGGGGAGGCGTCGGACCAGCACGGTGGCGACCCGACGGCGTCGGCCGGCCATCCGCTCGGCGGTCAGCTCCAGGTCGGCGACCTCGGCCACCGCCCCCTGGATCGGCACCATGCCGAGGACGGTCGCCAGCAGACCGCCGACGGAGTCGACGTCCTCGGTCTCGAGCTCCACCTCGAACATCTCGGCCAGGTCGTCCACGGGCAGGTTGGCCGGCACCCGGACCCGCTCGCTGCCGTCCTCGGCCACGACCCGCTCGACCTCGACCTGGTCCCGGTCGTACTCGTCGGTGATCTCCCCGACGATCTCCTCCACGATGTCCTCGATCGTCACCAGGCCGGCGGTCCCGCCGTACTCGTCGATGACGACGGCGACGTGCTGGCGGGCGCGCTGCATCTCCCGGAGCAGCTCGTCGACGCGCTTCATCTCCGGGATGCGCTGCACCGGCCGCATGACCTCGGTCACCGCCACCGACCTGGCCGCCCCGGGGTTGGCGTTGACCTGCCGGGCGACGTCCTTGAAGTAGAGCATCCCCAGGACGTCGTCGGTGTCCTCCCCGACGACCGGCACCCGGGAGAAGCCGGAGCGCAGGAACAGCGACATGGCCTGCTGGAGCACCTTCTCGTCCTTGACCGTGACCAGGTCCGGCCGGGGCACCATGACCTCCCGGACCACGGTGTCGCCCAGCTCGAAGATGGAGTGGATCATGTCCCGCTCCTCGTCCTCGATGACCGCCGAGTCGCCCGCCAGGTCGACGAGCTCGCGCAGCTCGGACTCGGTGGCGAAGGGCCCCTCGGCATAGCCACGACCGGGGGTGACGGCGTTGGCGAAGACGACGAGCAGCTTGGCGACGGCGCCGAGCAGCAGCCGCAGCAGCCGCACCACCGGGGCCGCGGTCAGCGCGACCGCCTCGGCGTGCTGACGGCCCAGCGTGCGGGGCGAGACCCCGACCACGACGAAGGAGACGACCGCCATGATGCCGGTGGCCACCAGCGCGGTCTGCCAGTGGGAGTCGGTGACCATGTCGACCGCGACCGTCACCGCGACGGCCGTGGCGGCCTCGGCCGTCACCCGCACGAAGGTGGCCACGGCCAGGTAGGGGGCCGGCTCGGCGCTGATCCGCAGCAGCGCCCGGGCACCGGTGCGCCCCTCGTCGGCCAGCTGCTCCGCACGGTGCCGGGTGACCCGCTGCAGCGCGGTCTCGCCCGCGGTCAGCAGGAAGGCGACGACGGTGGCGGTGATCGCCACCAGTACGAGCGGCGTCACGTCCGCCCCGCCTCCGGCGCCGCCGTCGTCGTCCGCCCGCGCTGGGCCAGGAAGGTGAGCAGCAGCGTGCGCTGCAGGTCGAACATCTCCCGCTCATCGGCCGGCTCGGCGTGGTCGAAGCCGAGCAGGTGCAGGATGCCGTGGGTGGTGAGCAGGAGCAGCTCGTCGCCCACCGCGTGCCCTGCCCGCGCGGCCTGGGCGCGGGCCACCGCCGGGCAGAGCACGACGTCCCCCAGCACCCCCTCGACAGGGTCGCCGTCCTCCCGGCCCGGCCGCAGCTCGTCCATCGGGAAGCTCATCACGTCGGTGGGACCGCTCAGGTCCATCCAGCGCTCGTGCAGCGCGCCCATCGTCGACTCGTCCACGAGGGTGACGGTCAGCTCGGCCCGCGGGTGCACCCGCAGCTGGTCGAGCACGTGCCGGGCCAGGTCGGCCAGCTCCTGCTCGGGGCAGGGGGAGGGCACCTCCCCGGACTCGTTGAGCACCTCCACGCTCACGGGGCAGTCCCCTCCCCCGCCCGCGCGCGCCGGGCAGGGCGGGCGCGGTCGCGGCCGGGTCCGCGCGCGTCGTAGCGCCCGTAGGCCTCGACGATGTCGCTGATCAACCGGTGGCGCACGACGTCGTCGCTGGGGAGGTGGGCGAAGTGGATGTCGTCGACGTCGTGCAGGATGTCCTGCACGATCTTCAGGCCCGAGGTCGTGCCGCCGGGCAGGTCCACCTGGGTGGTGTCGCCGGTGACCACCATCTTGGAGCCGAAGCCGAGGCGGGTCAGGAACATCTTCATCTGCTCCGGGGAGGTGTTCTGCGCCTCGTCCAGGATGATGAAGGCCGAGTTGAGCGTGCGGCCGCGCATGTAGGCCAGCGGTGCCACCTCGATCGTCCCGGCCGCCATCAGCTTGGCCATCGAGTCAGGGTCGACCATGTCGTGCAGCGCGTCGTAGAGCGGCCGCAGGTAGGGGTCGATCTTGTCGTTGAGGGTGCCGGGCAGGAAGCCCAGGCGTTCGCCGGCCTCGACCGCGGGCCGGGTGAGGATGCTCCGGTTGACCTGCTTGGCCTGCAGGGCCGCGACCGCCTTGGCCATGGCCAGGTAGGTCTTGCCGGTGCCGGCGGGCCCCAGGCCGAAGACGATGGTGTGCTGGTCGATGGCGTCGACGTAGTGCTTCTGGTTGAGCGTCTTGGGACGGATGGTGCGGCCCCGGCTGCTGATGATGTTCATCGTCAGCACGTCGGCGGGGCGGTCCGTGGTGCTCGTGCGCAGCATCCCGATGGAGCGCTCGACGGCGTCGCGGTTCAGCGGCTGACCGGTGGCGGTCACCTCCAGCAGCTCGTCGACGAGCCGTTCGACGAGGGCCATCTCACCGGTGTCGCCGGTGAGGCGGAACTCGTTGCCCCGCACGTGGACGTCGACCTTGGGGAAGGCACGCTCGATCGTGCGCAGCAGCTCGTCCCGGGGACCGAGCAGGCTGACCATGGGGACGTCGTCGGGGACGACGACGGTGTGGGTGGGGACCGCGCGGGGTCCGGGCTGTGGTTCGGTCATCAGGTCCTCCAGTCTAGGGCGGCCCCGGCGGCGTGCCCCACGCTCAGGCCACCGTCCGGGCGCGCCAGGCGCTGAGCACCGACACCGCGCCCACGGACACGGCCACCGCGAGGGTGCCCACGAAGGCGGCGTGCGGGTCGGTGCCGTAGAAGACGCCGAAGACGACCCCGGTGACCGCCAGCGTCACGGCACCGGTGAGCGACTCGCCCACCTGCAGGGCCGAGCTGTTGCGCCCGATCTCCTCCTCCGGCGACAACCGCATCGTCAGCAGGGAGGTCGTCGGGTAGGCCAGCCCCACGCCGAGGGTCGCGGCGCCGTAGAGCAGGACGACCACCCAGCCGGGCCAGCTCAGGGCCACGGCCACCACGAGGGAGACCATGAGGGCGAGGAAGACGGCGACCCCCACCCGCATCAGCGTGTAGCGGTCAGCGGTCTCCCCCAGCCGCCCCTGGGCCCAGGAACCCAGGGCCCACGTCACCGAGGCCACCGCGAGCACCGCCCCGGCCTGCGCCGGGGAGTAGCCGTGCTCGTCGCGCAGCATGAGCGGCAGGTAGGCCTCGGCCGCGAGGAAGGAGCCTCCCATGGCCGCCCGCACGCCGATCACCGACGGCAGCCCGCGGGCCAGCGTGAGCGTGCCCGCCGGCAGCAGGTGCCAGGAGGCCACGACGAGCAGCAGGAGCAGCAGCGGTCCCACGACCCGCTCCACGCCGTCCACGGAGCTCCCGGCCAGGTTCAGCGCCCCGACGGCGACGGCGGCCACGACGGCCCAGGCGATGGTGGCCGGACGCAGGTATGCCGCCCCCGCTCCGGGTCGGGTGGCGGCCAGGGCGCGCCACAGCACCGCCACGGACAGGGCGACGAAGGGGGCCACGCCCAGGAACACCCAGTGCCAGCTGAACCGCTCGACGACGAACCCGGTCAGCAGGGGGCCGGCGAGGCCGGGCACCACCCAGGCGGCGGCGAGCAGGGAGAACACCGCTGGTCGGCGCTGGTCGGGGATGCGCTGGGCGATGACGACGTAGAGCGCCACGGTGGACAGCCCGCTGCCCAGCCCCTGCAGGCCGCGCCCGACGACGAAGACCTCCATCGAGGTGGCCAGGCCGGCGAGGAGCAGGCCCGCGGTGAACAGGCCGGCCCCGGCGAGCACCACAGGCCGGGGTCCCGCACGGTCCGACCACCAGCCGCCCACGACCATGCCGACGACGCTCGCCGCCACGGTCGCGCCGAAGGCCATGTTGTAGAGGTGGTAACCGTCCAGGTCACCCGCCACGGTCGGCATGGCCGCCCCGACGGCGATGTACTCCAGGGCGAACAGGGAGATGAGGGCGGCCGCACCGACCGAGGTGCTGCGCAGTCCCGGGGAGAAGATCGAGGGGGGCGCCGGCGGCCGCACCGGGAGCTGCTGGGACGCGGTGCTCACCGCCACCTCCGCCGGGCGTTGAGCAGCGCGAGGGCGGCCGCACCGGCCGTGGAGGTGCGCAGGACGGACCGGCCCAGCCGCACCGGACGGGCACCGCCGGCGACGAGGGCGGTCAGCTCGTCCGGGGTGATCCCGCCCTCGGGACCCACCACGACCAGGACCTCCGCGGGGTCGCCGTCCTCGGGGCGGTCGGCCAGTGCGGCGGCCAACGGCTCGACGGCCTCCTCGTGGAGGACGAGGGTCAGGTCGGCCGCGGCGACCCGCTGGAGCAGGCCGGCGCGTCCGACGAGGTCGGCGACCTCGGGCAACCGGGTGCGCCGGGCCTGCTTGCCGGCACTGAGGACCTGCTGCTCCCAGCGGCGGCGGGACTTCGCGCCGCGCTCCCCGCGCCAACGCACGATGCTGCGGTCCGCCTGCCACGGCACGACCTCGTCGACCTCCAGCTCGGTGGCGCTCTCCACCGCCAGCAGGTCCCGGTCGCCCTTGGCCAGGGCCTGCACGAGCACGTGGCGGGTCGCCGGCTCCGGGTCGCTGCCCCGCGCCTCGACGTGCAGGTCCAGGGCCCCCCGGTGGGCGGCCACGACCGTGCACCGGGCCCAGGTCCCCCGCCCGTCCGCGAGGACGAGCGTCTCCCCCGGCGCCAGCCGTTGGACGTCGGCGGCGTGCCGGCCCTCCGGACCGTCCAGCCGCAGGCCGGACACGTCGTCGGCCAGGAGCTCGGGGCCGACGACGAAGAGCGGTGCGGTCACCGTGCCACCGTCGCCGTCAACGGCCGCGCAGGGCGTCCCAGAACTTGCCGGCCCGCCCGGCGTGCGAGCCCACGGTGGCCATCCGGCCCTCGGGGTCGGTCTCCCCGCGCTCGGCGGCGAGCTGCACGAGCAGCTCGCGCTGGGCCGGGGTGAGCCGGGTGGGGACGCGGACGTCGAGGTGGACGACCACGTCGCCCCTCCCCTGGGCCCGCAGGTGTCCCACGCCCAGGCCGGGCAGGGTCACCGTCTGGCCGGGCTGGGTCCCCTCCGGCACGTCGACCTCCACCGGGCCGTCGAAGGTCTCGACCGGCAGGGTGGCGCCCAGCGCGGCGGCCGTCATCGGCACCTCGACCCGGCAGTGCAGGTCGTCGCCCCGTCGGGTGAACGACTCGTGGGGGGCGACGGCGATCTCGACGTAGAGGTCGCCCGGTTCGCCCCCGAAGGGACCCACCTCGCTCTCCCCCGCCAGCTGGATGCGGGTGCCGCT
>DATISK010000172.1:0-4842 GCA_035581545.1 Ornithinimicrobium sp.
TGTGGGCGGCCACGCTCACCGGCCGGACCGTGGTGGACGCCGCCCGGCGCGCCCGGGCCAGGGGCCTCGGACCGGGCCGGCTGACGGTCGGGTGGGCCTCCACCTTCTCGCTGCTGGCCGGAGGCATGCTGGTCGCACTCCCGGCCACCTCCGGGTCGGCGGCCATCGTGCCCGCGGTCCCCGCGTGTACGGCCGAGACGGCCGTGCGCTCCTACGACGTGGCGGCCGTGCGGGCCTTCATCCCCTTCCGCCGCTGGGCCAACGACAGCGGCGAGGCCGCCGTCGACCCGGTCACCGGGACGCAGCAGCTCACCGACGGGGACGCCGACGGGATGCTCTTCGCGCTGGAGCAGGACGTCGCGGCGGTGCAGCACTGGCACCTCCCCCTCGCCGCGGACCCGGCCGACGACCCGGCCGGCAACCGACGGCTGCGCCCCCGGCCCCTCGTCCTGCGGGCGAACGTCGGCGAGTGCCTGGAGGTCACCCTGCGCAACGGCCTGCTGGACACCGACGAGGGCGACATGCCCCCGTGGCTCCCCCAGGTGGACCCGCACGTCTCCCTGCAGGCCTTCGGCGTCTCCTACAACCCCCAGTCCGGCGAGGGGAGCAGCCTGGGCCACAACGCGGACAGCACCGTCGCCCCCGGCCAGACGCACACCTACTACTGGGTGGCCCCGCAGTCCTCGGGTCTCTACCTCTTCCGCGACGAGGGCATGCCGGGCGGGGCGGACAGCGACGGCGGGGGCGCCGAGCACGGCCTCTACGGCGGGCTCGCGGTCCAGCCCGCCGGGGCCCGGTGGTTCGACCCGGTGAGCGGCGCCGAGCTCTCCTCCTCCGTCCCCGACCAGCAGTACGCCTCCGTCGCCCGGCAGAACGGCGACCTCTACGTCGACGCGGTGGTCACCGTGCCCACCGAGGGCACCTTCCTGCGCTACCGGGAGAGCGTGCTGATCAGCCAGGACCTGGTCCCGATGCAGCCGCGCCCCGCCGAGGCGGAGCCGTTGTTCGAGCGGTTCGGCATCAACTACGGCTCCGAGCCGGAGTACAAGCGGATCACGTGGAACCGGGAGGGCGACGTCTGGTGCGAGGAGTGCGTCTCCGAGGAGACGGTGCTCTCCTCCTGGGTCTACGGCGACCCGGGGATGGTCAAGCTCGCCTCGGGGACCGGGCCGTGGCTGCCGACCGAGCCGGAGTGGGAGGGCACCGACCCGGCGACCGTGGCCGGCGGCCTGCCGGCCGAGAACGTCGAGGACTGCGGGCTGACCCTGGCCACCGACGACGACACGCCCCTGTCCTGCTCGGTGGCCAACGTCACCCGCGCCTACCAGGGCGACCCGATCAAGCTGCGGTTCGGGCAGGCCGGCGTCTACGAGACGCACGTCTTCCACCTGCACGCGCACACGTGGCCGGCCGAGCCGGACGAGATGGGCCCGGCCCAGAGCAACCCGCCGCGTCCCTCCCCCACGACCCAGCCGCGCGCGACCACGATCGACTCCCAGACCTACTCCCCCTGGACCGCGTTCACGGCCGACCTCAACTACGGCGCGGGCGCCCGGGCCGGCACGGTCGGCGACTCCATCTACCACTGCCACCTCTACACCCACTTCTCCTGGGGGTTCTGGGCCCTGATGCGGGTGCACGACACCTACGAGGACGGCACCGGGGCCCTGCCCGACGGCTCCCGGGTGAACCGGTGGCTGGCGCTGAGCGAGATCTCCCCCGACCAGCCCACGCACCCCCGGGGGCCCCCGGCCAAGAACGCCCCCTCCCTGGAGAACCCGGGCTATCCGCGCTTCATCCCCGGCGAGTACGGCTCCCGCGCTCCCCAGCCCCCGCTCGGCGTCTGGCAGCGCGAGTTCGCCGAGGACGGCAGCGTGGTGCTCGACGAGGCCGGCGACCCCGTCGACACGCCGGTGGTGCGCAGCGTCGGCACCACCCCGCTGGACCCGGCCCTGCTGGAGGCGACCCAGGAGGTCGCCCCGGTCGATCCCGCGGCCGACCTGACCCTCTCCTTCGCGGGGGCGGAGTCGCCCCCGCTGCCGCCGGACGCGACCGCCGCCCAGGTGCAGGCCGCGCTCGAGGCCCTCGAACCGGTCCGGTCGGTCGCCGTCACCGGCGAGGCCGGGGGTCCCTGGACCGTCCGGCTCGGGCTGTGGACGGCCACCCCGGACCTGACCGTCGCCGGCACCAACGTCACCACGACGCCGAGCGAGGGGTTCGACCCCGCCGACCCGGTCGTGGCCCGCACGGCCCACCGGCTGGCGCTGGAGCAGCAGGTCACCCGCGCCTACCACGACCCCGACTACGTCTTCGGCGCCGAGCTGGACCCGGACGCCCAGCCGCTGCCCGGGGCGCCCGTGGTCGACCCCTGCGTCACCGGCGCCCGGGAGATCACCTACCGCGCCTCGGTGATCCAGCTGCCGCTGACCTACGTCGAGGGTGACCAGGCCAACCCGCAGGGGTGGCGCGACGTCCAGGGCCGGATCATCGTCGCCGACGCCGACGTGGACGCCGTGCTGGCGGGCGAGCTCGAGCCGGAGCCGTTCTTCTTCCGGGTCAACGCCGGCGACTGCATCAACTTCGAGCTGACCAACCGCACGCCCAACTGGATCGGCGACGACGCCTACCAGGAGCTGGTGGCGACCAACATGGTCGGCTCGCACATCCACCTCGTGAACTTCGACGTCCTCGCCTCCGACGGGTCCTCCAACGGCTGGAACTACCAGCAGGCGGCCTTCACCCAGGAGCAGGCCGCGTTCACCCAGGGCGTCCTGGACGGCGAGGTCCCCTGTCCCGAGGGGCAGTCCTGCATCCCCACGGCCCCGACCGACCGGGACCCCGTGCAGGAGGCGGAGGACCCCCGGGCGAGCTGGCTCTCGGAGGGACAGACCATCAAGGAGCGCTGGTACGCCGACTACGAGCTGCGCACCGCGTTCATGCACGACCACCACTTCGCCGGCACCCTGCAGAACCGGGGGCTCTTCTCGGCCCTCGTCGTCGAGGGGCAGGGCTACGACAGCCGCGACCCCTTCACCGGCGAGTACCACCAGCCGGTGAACACCGCCGGCCGCGGGGTCCCGGTCTGCGGGACGGCCTGCGTCGGCACCGCCCACGGCTCGGTGATGGACCTCATCGGCCCGTCCGGCCAGGACGACTTCCGGGAGTTCGGCGTCGCGATCGCCGACTTCATCCCGGTCTTCCAGCGGTCGGCGACCCATGCCGACATCCTCGACCGCGCCAACGCGGTCGAGCCGCCGCTCGTCCCGCTGGAGGCCGCCCGCAACGACCAGGGCGGGATGGGCATCAACTACCGCAGCGCGCCGATGCTCCTGCGCCAGTTCGACGGTCCGCGGCCCCCCGCGGTCACCGACCCGCAGGCCCCTCCGCCGACGCGGGCGCAGCTGCGGGACGCCGGCTGGGTCGATCCGGCCTACACCTTCAGCTCCCGGATCTGGGGCGACCCGGACACCCCCGTGCTCATGGCCAACCGCGGCGACAACGTGCGCTACCGCCTGATCCAGGGTTCGCACGAGGAGATGCACAACTTCACCGTGCACGGGGTGCGCTGGCGCCGGGACGCGCTGGACCCGGCCTCCCCCTACATCAACGCGCGGCACATCGGGGTCTCCGAGGCGTTCAACATCGACGCCGTCGGCGTGGACTGCGGGCTGGGCGGGGACGTGGTCTGCCCCACCCCGCCCCTGGGCAACCAGCCGCGGGTCTCGGACTTCCTCTACGGCGGGACGGGGGTGGAGGACATGTGGCTGGGCGCCTGGGGCGTCATGCGGGTCTTCGACCAGACCACCGACAACCCCCTCGTGCCGCTGCCCGACAACACCCTGGGCCTGGTGAGCGGATACCCGCTGCCGGCGCCGGACCCGCAGGCGACCATCCCCCGGGCCCAGCAGCCGCTGCCGCCTGCCTGCCCGACGGGAGCCCCGCAGAAGTACTTCCAGGTCTCGGCCATCGACACCGAGATCGTCTACAACCGCTACGGCGACCACGACCCCTACGGGCTGGCCTACGTCCTGTCGGCGGACGCCGAGGCGGTCCGCTCCGGCGAGCAGGAGCTCGAGCCGCTGGTCCTGCGGGCCAACGAGGGCGACTGCGTCATCGTCAGCCTGACCAACGAGGTCGACTGGGAGCGCTTCGACGAGCACGGGCTGCGCGGCACCCTGGACGGCGACGCCCCCATCACGCTCGAGCCGGTCTTCCCGGTCCCGCCGGACGAGGAGGGCGACGGCGTGTTCACGCCGGGCGTGCCCTGGTATGCCGGGACCCGGGTCTCCCTGCACCCCTCCCTGGTGCGCTACGACGTGCGCACGAGCGACGGGACCACGGTGGGCTACAACTTCGACCAGACCGCCGGGCCGGGGGACACCGTGCAGTACGTCTGGTACGCCGACCAGGTCACCTACCAGGACCCGGCGCGCGAGCCGGCCCTCACCGACGGCGAGCTCGGCGCGGTGCCGCTGACGGCGTTCGGCGACGTGCGCGGCCACCGGCACCACGGCCTGCTGGCCGGCCTGGTCGTCGGCCCGCCCGACGCGGTCTACCGCGACCCGATGACGGGCGAGCGGGTGACGTCCGGCACCCAGGTCGACGTGCTGCCGGGGCCGGCCGGCGCGGACTACCGCGACGCCGTCCTCGTCCACCACAACGGGCTGAATCTGCGCGCGGAGGACGGGACGATCCTGCACGACCCCATCCCGGACGACTGGCCGGACGCGGGCGAGCGGGCGATCAGCTATCGCAACGCCCCCTTCCACCACCGGCTGGGCCTGCCCGGCCCGGTCACGGACCTGGTCGCCGACCCGCCCCGCGACCCGGACGGGGCACCGT
>DATISK010000173.1:0-1638 GCA_035581545.1 Ornithinimicrobium sp.
GCACGCCGGCCAGGGCGGCGAGCGGGATGGCGGAGACCGCCGACGCCAGCGTCGACACGATGAGGAGCAGCACCGCGGCGTGGACGACGGCCGCGGTCTTGGAGACGGCCCCGGCGCGGACGTTGACGGCGGTACGCGCGATCGCCGCGGTTGCGGGGATGCCCCCGAACACGGGGGCCGCCAGGTTGGCCAGCCCCTGGCCGAACAGCTCCCGGTCCGGGTCGTGGGTCTGGCCGACGCTCATCCCGTCGGCCACGCTCGCCGAGAGCAGGCTCTCGAGGGCGGCCAGGGCGGCCACGGCCAGGGCGGCCGGCACCAGGGCGGGGACGGCGCCGAGGTCGATGAAGCCCAGCGACGGTCCCGGCAGTCCCGCGGGGAGGTCGCCGAGCCGGACCAGCGGGAGGCCGAACGCCTCCGCCCCCAGGGTCGCCAGCAGGACCCCCACCAGGGAGACCGGCAGACCGGGTCGCCAGCGCGCACCGAGCAGCATGATCCCGGCCACGCCCAGCGCGGTGAGGAGCGAGGTCGGGTGCGGGGAGGCCACGAACCGGGCCACGGCGTCGGCGGCGACCGCCCACACGCGCTCCTCGTCGCCGGCGTCCACCCCGAGCGCGGCCGGCACCTGCTGCAGCGCGATGACCACGGCGATACCGGCGGTGAAGCCCTCGACCACCGGCGCCGGGAGGTATCGGACGTAGCGGCCCAGCCCCAGCACCGCCATCGCCACCAGGGCGAGGCCGGCGAGGACACCCACCATCAGCACACCGGAGGCGCCGAACTCGTGGACGATGGGCACGAGGACGACGGTCATCGCACCCGTGGGGCCGCTCACCTGGAGGTTGGACCCGCCGAACACGGCGGCGACGGCGCCGGCGACGATCGCGGTCGCCAGGCCCGCCTGCGCCCCCATGCCGGAGGTGACCCCGAAGGCGAGCGCCAGGGGCAGGGCCACGATCGCCACGGTCACGCCGGCGACGAGGTCGTGCCTGGGGCTGCGGCGTACGGCGTCCCAGTCACCCCGGGTCGGGAGGAGCGCGTGCAGCCGACCGAGCAGGGAAACGAGGGTCACGCGGCGCCTTCATCCGTGCGCAGCTGGGCGAGGAGCTCGTCCTGCCCGGTCAGCATCGAGGCCAGGATGCGGCGAGCCGCACGGCACAGGTCCACCAACTCGGTCGTGCTGAGGGTGTAGATCACCTCGCCGCCCTCCCGGGACGAGACCACCAGGCCGGCCCGACGCAGCACCGCCAGCTGCTGGGAGAGGCTGGACGACGCGACCTGGATGTCCGCGAGCAGCTCGTGCACCGGTCGCGGACCGTCCTGCAGGAGCTCCAGCACGCGAATGCGCACCGGATGCCCGATGGTGCGGAAGAGGTCCGCCTTCGCCTGGTACAGCGGGACGCTCAAGGTCATGGCGCCAGCCTAGTGCAGAGTTGAAGAATTGTTCATCTTTGTACAGCGATGGTCGAGCCCGGGTCGGACGGCATCCGGCTGCTCGACCGGCTCACGCTGGTGGGGAGCTACCACCCGAGCCAGCACAACACCTTCACCGGTCGGCTCACCCCGGAGATGCTGGACGACGTGCTCGGCCGTGCCCGGGCGCTGGCGGAGCTTCCGCACGAAAGTGGGGACGACACGCCG
>DATISK010000174.1:0-2920 GCA_035581545.1 Ornithinimicrobium sp.
TGGCCGCCGGGTCCACCCTCGCCGACGGGCGCCGCGTCCCCCTCGTCTACGACACGCTCGAGCTGTGGTCCGGCCGCCCCCGCGAGCACCGCCCCACGCCGCTGCAGGACCGCCGCGAGCGCCGCCTCGAGCTGCGGCAGGGCGACCGGGCCGACGCCGTGCTGACGGTGGGCGACGGGGTGGCCGACGCACTGCACGGGCGCTACGGCTGGGACCACGTCAGCGTCGTGCGCAACACCTTTCCTGCCGCCGCCAGGCCCCCCACGCCTCCGGACGCCCCGGCCGGGCTGGTCTATCCCGGCCGGCTCGCGGCAGACCGGGAGCTGGAGACGGTGTCCGCCGCCACCCGGGACCCCGGCCTGCCCCTCCCCGTGACCCTGGTGGGCCCGGCCGACGAGACCTGGCGGGCCGGGTTCGACCCGGGGCTGGCCACGGTCCGAGCGCCGGTCGGCACCGACGAGCTCACCGACCTGCTGACCCGGGCCGGCCTGGCCCTGGTGACCCACTCCGACGCCTGGGAGAACCACCGCCTCGCCCTGCCCAACAAGCTCTTCCACGCGGTCCGCGCCGGGGTGCCCGTGGTGGCGACCGACGTCGGTGAGCTGGCCCGCACGGTCCGGCGGCACGACCTCGGCACGCTCTACCGGCCCGGCGACCCGCACGACCTCGCCAGGGCCGTCCGCGAGGCCGTGGACCGCTTCGGCGAGCTCCGCGACGCCGTCGCCGCGGCCGCCCCGGCGCTGAGCTGGGAGCAGGACGAGGCGGTGCTCCTGGGCGTCTACCGACGGCTGGCGGCGCGCCCGGGCCACGAGGGGGACCGCGACACCCCACCACCCGACGCACCGGCCCGGGCCTGACGTGGGAGGATCGGCGTCGATGAACGCAGACCACCACGGGGGTGCCTCCGCGGTGCCGGACCAGGGCACCGCCGGTGCCCGTGCGTTCGAGCCCGTCTACCACCGCTACGAGCCGTACAGGTCCGGGCTGCCGCATCTGCCGACCTACCTGCGCGAGCTGTGGCGACGGCGCGAGTTCGCCTTCGAGACGTCCAAGGCGAGCATGCGCGGCGCCAACACCAACACCTTCTTCGGGCAGGCGTGGCTGGTGCTCAACCCGCTGCTGCTGTCGATGGTCTACTACCTGCTCGTCACGGTCCTGTCCCGCAGCGACGCGACCCGCGGCTGGGAGTACTTCGCCCACCTCACCGGCGGACTGTTCGTCTTCTACTTCTTCCAGGGGTCGGTCGCCAACGCGGCCGGCTCGGTGGTCAACGCCGGGGGCCTGGTGCTCAACACCTCCTTCCCGCGCCTCCTGCTCCCGCTGGCCGCGGTGCGCACCGGGCTCCTGCGCTTCCTGCCGACGCTGCCCGTCTACTTCGTCTTCCACGTCCTCGCCGGCAACCCGTGGACGCTGGCGACCGTCCTCGTCGCCCCGATCTTCCTGGGCCTGCTCGCGATCTTCGCCGCGGGCCTGGCCTCCCTGTTCGCGGCCCTGCAGGTCTACTTCCGGGACATGACGGCCTTCCTGCCCTACATCACGCGGATCTGGCTCTACGCCTCGCCGGTGCTGTGGACGGTCGACATGATCGAGAACCACCGGGCCGCGCAGGCGATCGCGCCGTTCAACCCATTGTTCGCGCTGATCGGCGGCTACGGCCAGGCGCTGCAGACCGGCCAGGTCCCCTCGCTGCAGATCTGGCTGCTCGCGGTGGCCTGGGCGGCGGGTTCGTTCGTGGTCGGGTCCTGGTTCTTCATGGCGAGGGAGCGTGATTTCGCTGTCCGCATCTGAGCAGGGTCCGACGACCCCCGCCGGGGACCAGAACACCGGCCGGGCCTTCGTCGGCGGTGCGTTCTCCGTCGTGGGTCGGGGTCGTCGCGCCGCCACCCCCACCCCGACGCACACCTACCGGGACAACACCGGCCGCACCGACCTGGCGGTCAGCGTGCAGAACCTCTCGGTCACCTACCGGACGAGGTTCGAGCGGGTCCCGACCTTCAAGAAGGCGATCACCCGGCGGCAGCGGGCGATCATGCAGATCGAGGCGCTGCGCGACGTCAGCTTCGACGTGCCCGCGGGCACGTCCGTGGGCCTCATCGGCTCCAACGGCGCCGGCAAGTCCACCCTGCTGCGCACGCTGGCCGGCATCCTGTCCCCCACCGAGGGCCGGGTCGAGGTGTGGGGGCGGGCCAGCACCCTGCTGGCCCTGGGCGTCGGCTTCAACGTCAACCTCTCGGGCCGGGAGAACGTGCGGCTCGGCGGCCTCGCCGCCGGCATGTCCAAGCGCGAGGTCGAGGAGCGGGCGGACGAGATCGCCGACTGGGCCGAGCTCGGCGAGTTCATCGACGCCCCGTTGCGCACCTACTCCTCGGGGATGTTCAGCCGCCTCGCCTTCTCCGTCGCCGTCCACATGAACCCCGACATCCTCATGGTCGACGAGGCGCTGTCCGCCGGGGACGCCAAGTTCCGCGAGAAGGCCGACGCCAAGATGGCCGAGCTCCGCGACAGCTCCCGGGCCATGTTCCTGGTCAGCCACGGCCTGGGCAGCATCCAGGAGATGTGCAACGACTGCCTCTGGCTGCACAAGGGGCGGGTGATGATGCACGGGTCGCCCGTCGACTGCATCACGGCCTACACCGACTTCGTCAAGGTCGGCAAGACACCCTCGACGATGGAGGAGATCTGAGGAGGCGCGTCCCGGGGGTGGACGTCTCGGTCGTCACCTCGGGCCACGACCTCGCCGACGCACGCCTCCACCGCGAGGTCGCCGCGCTGCTCGACCACGGGATCCGGGTGGAGGTGCTCGCCCTCGGTCACGGGGTCGACGCGCCGGCCGGGACGACCGCGCGCACCTGGCGGCGGCGTGGACCCGTCGGCCGGGCCGCCCTCGCCGCCGAGATGGCCGCCCGCGCCCGGGGCGGGG
>DATISK010000175.1:0-6139 GCA_035581545.1 Ornithinimicrobium sp.
GTCCAGCGCTCGTCCCACTCCCCGCGGAAGGGGGAGAAGGGGTGTGCGGCCGCGTGCGCGTGCAGGTAGCGCAGCTCCGAGCCGTGGGCGAGCAGCACCGTCCGGATCCCGACCTCGTCCAGCTCCGGCAGGTCGTCCAGGATCGTGCGGGCGAAGAAGGAGCCCAGCACCGGCCGGCCGCTCTCGGCGACCACGGCGGTGGCCCCGGGCCCCCGGAGTCCGAGCACCCGCTCCCGGTGCGACGTCGCCCCCCGCAGCTGCATGGCGCGGTCGAGGTGCACGTCGGTGCCGTAGCCGTAGGTGCCCGCACCGGCAGCGATCCGCCCGACCGACAGGCTCAGCGCCTGGACCCCGGCGTGGCGACGGGCGGCGGTGGCCCACGCGTCCGCCTGGCCGGCGGTGTTCAGGGGACCCAGCAACCACCGGTCCGTCGGCTCCTCGGCGAACCACGGCTGGCGGCGCACCCGGGTCTGCGCCCGCGCCCGCAGCAGCGTCTCGGGCAGGGCCCGCACCGGTCCGGGGAGGCCCCGGTAGGCCTGGTAGACCACCTTGCGGACACCGGTGAGCGGAGGCATGGCTCCCAACCTAGGTCAACTACGCTGGGGCGACCTGTCACCGGACCGGGAAGGAGCCACCGTGCTTGCCCTGTGGCGCACCGTGCGCGACCTGCTCGTCGTGCTGCCGGCCGGGACCCGTCGCTTCATCATCACCTTCGCGGCGCTGCAGTCCCTCCTGGCGACCCTCGACGTCGCGGCCATCGGCCTGCTGGCGCTCGTCCTGGCGCCGATGCTCACCGGTGCGACCCTGACCGTCCCGGTGATCGGCCTGGAGATCTCCACGCCCGAGCAGTTCCGGACCATCCTGATCATGGTGGGCACGCTGATCATCGCCAAGTCGGTGCTCGCGGTCGCCCTCCAGTGGTGGGCGACCCGCCGGTTCGCGCGCTTCGAGCAGAACCTCGGCGCCCGGCTGCTGGAGTCGACCTTCGCGGCCCCGTGGACCGAGCGGCTGCAGCGCAACTCCACCGACCTGGTGCGCTCCACCGACGTCGGGGTCGCCTCGACGGTCTCCGGGGTCCTCATCCCCTTCTGCCAGCTGTCGGGGGAGCTGTTCACCTTCCTGGCGGTGCTCCTCGTCCTCGTCGTGGCCGAGCCGGTGCTGGCGGGGGCCACCATCGTCTACTTCTTCGTGGTCGGCTACCTGCTCTACACGGTGGTGCTGCGCAGGGCCGTCAAGGCGGGGCAGGACAACCGCAACGCCTCGACCCGGGCCGTGCGCCTGGTCAGCGAGATGGTCCACTCGCTCAAGGAGATCACGCTGCGGGACAAGCAGGACGAGGTCGCCCAGGTGGTGCTGGAGGTGCGGACCACCGCCTCCTCGGCCCGGGCGGACCAGGTCTTCCTCGGGGCGATCCCCCGCTACGTCCTGGAGGCGGCGCTCATCGGCGGCCTGGGCATCGGTGCGGCGATCGGCTACCTGCAGGGCGGGGCCTCGGGCGCCCTGGCCGCGATCGCCCTCTTCGGCGTCGCCGGCTTCCGGATCGTGCCCAGCCTGACCCGCTTCCAGACGATCATGGCCCAGACGGGCGCGAACATCCCCTTCGCCCGGCAGGTGCTCACCGAGATCGAGCGGGGGTCCAGGTACGTCGAGGAGCGGCGCACGGTGGGGACCCGGCCGGTCCCCGAGGACGCCCGCAGCCTGGTCCTGGAGGGGGTGACCTTCTCCTACCCCGGCGCCGACGTCCCGGCGGTCCGGAACATCTCCCTGGAGCTGCCGTTCGGCCGGACCCTGGCCCTGGTGGGCGCCTCCGGGTCGGGCAAGTCGACCCTGGTCGACATCCTCCTGGGGCTGATGCCGCCGGACGAGGGTGAGATCCGGGTCGGGGAGCTTCCGCTGGGGGAGGTGCTGCACGACTGGCGCCGCCGGGTCGGCTACGTGCCCCAGGACGTGGCGCTCTTCGACGCGTCCGTGGCCCGCAACGTGGCGCTGAGCTGGCGGGACGACCAGATCGACGACGACCGGGTCCGGCGGGCACTGGCCCGTGCCCAGCTGCTGGACGTCATCGAGTCGCGTCCCGGGGGCATCCACGGCCCGGTGGGGGAGCGCGGACTGGCGCTGTCCGGGGGGCAGCGCCAACGCCTGGGCGTGGCCCGGGCCCTCTACACCGACCCGCTCGTGCTGGTCATGGACGAGGCCACCTCGGCGCTGGACACGAGCACCGAGGCGGCGGTGACCACGGCCATCCGCGAGCTGGCCGGCGAGGTCAGCGTGGTGGTGGTGGCCCACCGGCTGGCGACGATCCAGCACAGCGACCAGGTCTGCTTCCTCAGGGACGGGGAGCTCGTGGCCCGGGGGACCTTCGACGAGGTCGTGGCGGCCGAGCCGGACTTCGCCGTGCAGGCGGCCCTGGCGGGACTGGGCGACCCGGCCGCCCGGCGGGCCGCGCTCGAGGGTCGCGCCGATGGCTGAGCCTCCCCGGCTGCCGCTCGTCGGGGGACGTCCGGCCAGGGTGGTGAGCCTGGTCTACAACGACGCCAGCGCCGACTCGCGCGTGCAGAAGACCGCGGCCACCCTGCGCGCCGCCGGTGCCGAGGCCGTCGTCGTGGCCATCTCCCGGGAGGTCGTCGGCCACCTGCCGGGATGGGGCACCGTCGGGGACGGCGTGCCGGTCCACCGCGTGCACGACCTGGACCTGACCCGCCTGCTGCCGCGCACCACACGGGCGTGGCGCCGGCTGCGGGGCCGCAACCCCGACGGAAGCCCCCGGCCCGTGCTCACGGTGGAGCGCCCCGGCGCCGCCGTGGAGCCTCCCCCCGCCGCCGCGGGGCCCGCCGTCCCCGACGAGGCGCCACCGCCACCCCCTGTCACCGACCCCGGACCCCCCGACCCAGCCACCGGGCCGTCGACCTCGCCCGTGCGGGCGGTCGCCGGCGACCTGTGGATGCGCTTCTACCAGACCGTCCGGCTCGGTCACTGGTGGTACGGCGTGGTGCGGACGAGCCGGCAGCTGCGTCCCGACGTCGTGCACGCCAACGACGCCAACACCCTGGTGCCCGCCCTGCTCACCACGCTGGGCACGCCGGGGCGGGTGGTCTACGACTCGCACGAGCTGTGGCGCCGCCGCAACACCCGGCAGGACCGGTGGCTGGCGCCCGGCGTGGACGCGGTCGTCGAGTCCGTGGGCACCCGCCTGGCTGCCGGCGTGATCACGGTCTCACCCTCGATCGCCGGATGGCTGCAGCGGCACTACCGGCTCCGGGAGACGCCCACCCTGGTGCGCAACATCCCCACGGCGCGACCCACCCCGGCGCCGCAGGAGGGGCGGCTGCGGGAGCTGGCCGGGCTGGGGGCCGGGGCCAGGGTGGTGTCCTACACCGGCAGCATCACCACCGGTCGGGGCCTGGAGGAGACGGTCGAGGCCCTGGAGCTGCTCGAGGAGGACGTCCACCTGGTGCTGCTGGGCTACGGGGCGCCGCAGTACGTCGCCCGCCTGCTGAGCCGGGCCCGGGCCGCAGGCGTCGCCGGCCGGATCCACCTGGTCGGCTCCGTGCCGTCGGCCCAGGTGCCGCAGACCCTGGCGGACGCGGACGTGGCGGTGGTCTACGTCCGCCCGATCTGCCTGAGCTACCGCTTCTCGCTGCCCAACAAGCTCTTCGAGTCGATCCACGCCGGACTGCCCATCGTCGCCGCGGACCTGCCGGACACCGCCGAGGTCGTGCGGCGACACGGCGTCGGGGAGGTCTTCGACGCCCGGACCCCCGCCGACCTCGCGGCCGCCATCCGGGCCGTGCTGGCGGACCCGGGGCACTACCGTCGCGCCGCCGTCGCGGCGGCGCAGGAGCTCAGCTGGGAGGACGAGGCCGCCAGGATGCACGGGCTGTACACCCGGGTGCTGGCGGGCAGGTCCCCCCGGTGAGACCCGACCCCCGACCACGGCTGCTGGTGGTGGCCTTCAGCCCGCTGCGCTCGGACGCCAGGGTGCTGCGACAGGTGCGGTTGTTCGCCGGGCGCTACGCGGTCACCACCCTCGGCTACGGCGAGGCGCCCGACGGCGTCGTGGAGCACCTGCGCCTCCCGGACGACGTGGTCGCCTGGCACAAGGACCGCCGGCTGCTGGCCCTGCGCCAGTTCGAGGCCGCCCACCGCGGCGCGCCGGTCGTGCGGGCGGCCGAGGCGCTGCTGGCCGGGCGCCGGGGCCGCTTCGAGGTCGTCCTGGCCAACGACGCCGACACCCTGCCGCTCGCGGTGGACCTGGCCCCCTCCGGGGGGGTGCACCTGGACCTGCACGAGTACGCCTCCCGGCAGAGCGAGGAGTCGTGGCGCTGGCGGCTGTTCGTGGCGCCCTACTACCGCTGGCTCCTGCGGACCTACGGGCACGAGGCCGACTCGGTGAGCACGGTGGGCCGCTGGCTGGCCCGGGAGTACCGCCGCGAGTTCGGGATCGTCGCCGGCGTGGTGCCCAACGCCGCCCCCTTCGCCGAGCGGGCACCCACCCCGGTCGGCTCGCCCCTGCGGCTGGTCCACTCCGGGCTGGCCCGACGCGGACGCAGCCTGCACGTCATGCTCGACGCCGTCCGCGCGACCCGCCGGGACGTCACCCTCGACCTCTACCTGATGCCCAACGACCCGGCCTACCTGGCCGAGCTGCGGGAGGCGGCGAGCGACCTGCCCCAGGTGCGCTTCCACGACCCGGTGGCCCCCGACGCGCTGGGAGAGGTGCTGGCGCGGGCGGACCTGGGGGTCTTCGTGCTGCCGCCGGTCAACTTCAACTACCGCTTCACCCTGCCCAACAAGTTCTTCGACTTCGTCCAGGCCCGGCTCGGGATCGTCGTGGGCCCCAGCCCGGAGATGGCCGACCTCGTGCGCCACCACCACCTGGGGGTCGTCCTGGACGACTTCACCGGGGCGACCCTGGCCGCGGCGCTGGACGGGCTCGACGACGCCGACGTCGCCGGGTTCAAGGCGGCCGCGCAGGCCGCGGCCCGCGAGCTGTCCGCCGAGGAGCAGGTCCGGGGGTGGGAGCGGGCGGTGGACACCCTGGCGGCCAGGGTCAACGGCTGAGCAGGGGTATGCCGTGGCCCCGCCTCAGCGGGGGAGGTCCCCGGTGAGCGCGTCGAGGACCGCGGCGGCGGCGTGGCCGTCGCCGTAGGGGGTGGCCCCGGTCGGGGCCGGTGCGGGACGGGACGCCGCGGCGGCCAGGTCCGGTCCGGGCCCGACCAGGACGTTCCAGCCCAGCTCGACCGTCTCCACCCACTCGGTCTCGGTGCGCACGGTCGTGCAGGGGGTGCGCAGGACGAAGGCCTCCTTCTGCAGGCCCCCGGAGTCGGTGATCACCCCGCGGGCCTGCTCGACCGCGCCCACGAGGGCGGGGTAGGGCAGCGGGTCGTGCACGCTCAGCGACCCGCCCGACAGGTCCAGCCCCTGCTCGGTCGCCCGGGCCCGCAGCCGGGGGTGGGCCAGCAGCACGACCGGGTGGTCGACCTGGCGCAGGGCCTCGACGACCGAGGCCAGCCGGGCGGGGTCGTCGGTGTTCTCGGCCCGGTGGACCGTGGCCACGGAGAAGGCGCCGGCCCGCACGCCGAGGCGCTCCAGCACCGCGTCGGTGTCGACCAGCTCGGCCCGCACCCGGTGCAGCACGTCGACCATCACGTCGCCCACCAGGACGGTCCGCCCGGCGAGGCCCTCGGCCGCCAGGTGCTCCACCGCCACCCGGGTCGGAGCCAGGCACAGGTCGGCGGCGTGGTCGGTCAGCACCCGGTTGTGCTCCTCGGGCATCCGCCGGTTGAAGCTGCGCAGGCCGGCCTCCAGGTGGGCCACCGGCACGTGCATCTTCACCGCCGACAGCGCCCCGGCCAGGGTGGAGTTGGTGTCGCCGTAGACCAGGACCCGGTCCGGGCGGTGCTGCCCCAGGACCTCGTCCATCGCGGCGAGGATCGCTCCGGTCTGGACCCCGTGCGTGCCCGAGCCGACGCCCAGGTGCACGTCGGGATCCGGAATGCCCAGGTCGGTGAAGAACACGTCCGAGAGCATCGGGTCGTAGTGCTGACCGGTGTGCACGATGACGTGCTCCACCCCGCGCGCCTGGCACTGCGCGGCGACCGGGGACAGCTTGACGAACTGCGGGCGGGCACCCACCACC
>DATISK010000176.1:0-2466 GCA_035581545.1 Ornithinimicrobium sp.
GCGATCCGGACGACTCCCTCCCCCCTCACCCCCGCCGCTGCTCGAAGCAGTCCAGCAGCAGCCGCGCGCCCTCGTCCGCCAGCACTCCCCCGACGACCTCCGGCCGGTGCAGCGCCCCCCGGTCGCGGGGCAGGTCCCACACCGACCCGCACGCCCCGGCCTTCTCGTCCCAGGCGCCGAACACGATCCGGTCGACCCGGGCCAGCACCGCCGCCCCCGCGCACATCGCGCACGGCTCCAGCGTCACCACGAGCGTGCAGCCCTCCAGCCGCCACCGCCCCAGCGCCCGGCCGGCCGCCCGCAGCGCCACCACCTCCGCGTGCCCCGTGGGGTCGTGCTCGGCCTCGCGCACGTTGTGCCCGCGCCCGAGGACCCGGCCGCCCGCGTCCACGACGACCGCGCCGATCGGCACGTCCCCCGACCCCGTGGCCCGCCCGGCCTCGGCGAGCGCGAGCCGCTGCCACTCCGCATACCTCGGGGGCACCGCCGGCCCCGCGCCCGGGCCGACGCGCACGCCCGGGACCCCGTCCGCCCCACCGGGCACGTCTCCCCCGACCGGGGTGCCGTCCTCATCCGCCACGACCTAGAGTCTTGCCTATGCGCGTGCACGTTGCCGACCACCCCCTCATCGCCCACAAGCTCACCTACCTGCGTGACCGGCGGACCGACACCCCCACCTTCCGCCGCCTGACCGACGAGCTGGTGACGCTGCTCGCCTACGAGGCCACCCGTGAGGTGCGCGTCGCCCCGTTCGACATCGAGACCCCCGTCGCCCCGACGACCGGCATCCACCTGGCCAGCCCCAAGCCGCTCGTCGTGCCGATCCTTCGCGCCGGCCTGGGCATGCTCGACGGGATGATGCGGATGCTGCCCACCGCCGAGGTGGGGTTCCTGGGCATGGTGCGCAACGAGGAGACGCTCGAGGCGCACACCTACGCCAACCGGCTGCCGGAGGACCTCGACCGGCGGCAGTGCTACCTGCTCGACCCGATGCTGGCCACGGGCGGGACGCTCGCGGCCGCCGTCCGCTTCCTCGTCGACCGCGGCGCCGACGACATCACCGCGATCACCCTGCTCAGCGCGCCGGAGGGCATCGAGCGGCTGCAGTCCGAGCTGTCCGACGTCGCCTGCCCGGTGACCATCGTGACCGGCGCGATCGACGAGCGGCTCAACGAGCACGGCTACATCGTCCCCGGCCTCGGGGACGCCGGCGACCGGCTCTACGGCGTGGTCTGAGGGAGCGCGGTATGCCGTCGCGCCCGGCGCGGGTCTCGCGCCGGTCCGCGGTCGAGCCCTTCCACGTGATGGAGGTGCTCAAGGCCGCGGCCGAGCGGCAGCGGACGCACGGCGACGTGATCATGCTGTGCGCCGGGCAGCCGTCGACACCCGCGCCGTCCCCGGCGGTGCGGGCGGCGGTCGCGGCGGCCACCTCGCAGGTGCTCGGCTACACCGAGTCGACCGGGATCCTCCCGCTGCGGCAGGCGGTCGCCCAGCACCACCGGGAGCTGAGCGGGACGCACGTCGACCCCGACGAGGTGCTCGTCTTCCCCGGGTCGTCCGGGGCGTTCACCGCGCTCTTCCTCGCGGCGTTCGACGTCGGGGACACGGTCGTGATGGCCCGGCCGGGATATCCGGCCTACCGCAACACCCTGCAGGCGCTCGGCGTGCGGGTGCAGGAGCTCGACTGCGGGCCGGACACCCGCTACCAGCCCACGGTGGCCATGCTGGAGGAGCTGGCAGCCTCCGCCGGGCCTCCGGCCGGGCTGATCGTGGCCTCGCCGGCCAACCCCACCGGCACGGTGATCGACCCTGAGGAGCTGGCCGG
Source organism: Ornithinimicrobium sp. (assembly GCA_035581545.1). GTDB lineage: Bacteria > Actinomycetota > Actinomycetes > Actinomycetales > Dermatophilaceae > Ornithinicoccus. Next base: position 1,826 of record DATISK010000176.1, read on the forward strand.
CCTGGCCCGCTGGTGCGAGGAGCACGGCACGCTGCTGGTCAGCGACGAGATCTACCACGGGCTGACCTACGGGCGGCCGACCGCGAGCGCCTGGGAGACCTCGCGCGAGGCGGTCGTGGTGGGGTCGGTGAGCAAGTACTTCTCGATGACCGGGTGGCGCGTCGGCTGGCTGCTCGCGCCGCCGTCCCTGCGCCGTCCGCTCGAGGTGCTCACCGGCAACCTCAACATCTGCCCGCCGGGGATCAGCCAGTACGCCGCCCTCGGCGCCTTCACCCCCGAGGCCCGGGTCGAGCTGGAGGGCCACCGGGAGCGGTATGCCGTCACCCGCGAGCTGCTCGTGCGCCGCCTGCCCGAGGTCGGGCTGGGCATGGACGCCCCGCCGGACGGCGCCTTCTACGCCTGGTGCGACGTGGGCCACCTCACCGACGACTCGGTGGCCTGGTGCACCGACCTGCTGGCCGACTGCGGGGTGGCGATCACCCCGGGGGTGGACTTCGACACGGTGCACGGCCACCGGATGGTGCGGCTGAGCTTCGCCGGGTCGACCGCCGAGGTCGAGGAGGCGCTCGACCGGATGGCCGCGTCGCCGCTGCTGCGGGGCTGACGGGCTGAGGGGCTGAGGGGCTGAGGGGCTGAGGGGC
>DATISK010000177.1:0-2446 GCA_035581545.1 Ornithinimicrobium sp.
GGGCGCGGGGGGCCGGGGGGGTACGACACACCCGACCGGGCGGAGCACGGCATACCCCGTCACTTCTGTCACACTGGCACCAGACCTGTGGCCGGGTGCCGTCCGGTGCCCTGCCCGACCCCGACCACTTGGAGGACGTCCGATGCCAGCCACGGTGAAGAAGGTCCTGCACTGGCTGCTGTGGGGGTTCATCATCTACGCGGTCGTCACCAACCCCGACCGTGCCGCCGACATCGTCCGCGCCATCTGGGACATCATCAGCCAGGGCGTGCTCAACATCGGGCGCTTCTTCGGCAACATCGTCAACGGGTAGCGGCGCCATGGCCGTGGCCGGGACCACCGACGACGGGATCCGCCTCAGCCGGCGCATCCTGCAGCGCTACCTGCTCGACGACGAGCGGCCCGTCGTCGCCACCCGCCAGCACTGGGCCTACCTGTTCGAGCCGGTCGCCACGACGCTGGTCGCGCTGATGGCCGTCGCCGCGGTCTCACCGGCCGTGGAGGAGGTGGCCGGGGGGTTCGTCGACCTGCTGTGGTGGGCCTGGTTCGCGGTCCTCGGGCGGGCGATCTGGCGGTTCGCCGAGTGGCGCAACGAGTGGTTCGTGGCGACCGACAAGCGGCTGATCATGACCTACGGTCTGCTCACGCACAAGGTGGCGATGATGCCGCTGCGCAAGGTCACCGACATGAACTACGGGCGCAGCCTGCTCGGTCGGATGCTCGGCTACGGCACCTTCGTGCTCGAGTCGGCCGGCCAGGAGCAGGCGATGCGGGAGATCAACTGGCTGCCCGACCCGGACGACAAGTACCGCCGGATCTGCTCGACCATCTTCGGACCCGCCGGGTGGGACGCCGACGAGGACGCGGGAGAGCCGGACGAGGGTGCCGCCGCGCACACGCACGACCTGCGGGAAGCGGACGTGTGGGACGAGCCGGCCGAGCAGGACCCGTTCGAGACCGACCTGCCGGACAACCCGGGCGTGGCCGACCGCTTCGACGCCGATGTCCTGGTCGCCCGCCGGGGCACGCCGGCCGGACGGCTGAGGCGGCAGGACGGACCCACCGGGGCACGGACCGCCGGACCGCGGTGGGAGCCGGTCGAGCGCGGCGAGCTGCCGTCCGACTGGGACTGGGTGGACGAGCCGCCTGGCGGGGCAGGTCGCCGGGTCGCCGTCGACCCGGACCCGACGCCCAGCCGGTCCGGCCGGCCGCGGGAGCAGCGGTAGCGGGAGCGGGGCAGCGGGGCCCGGCACGGGGCATCGGGGCTCGTCGGGGCCCGGCGGGGCCCTGCGGGGCCCGGCGGGGCATCGGCGGGCCCGGCGGGGCGGTGTCAGACCTCGTCGGAGGACTGGGTGGACGGATCCCACTTGAGCACGCCGTCGGCCGCCCAGCCGCGGTCCTTGACCGCCTCGCGGGCCTCCGCCTTGACGGGGCCGGTCAGCCGGTCGACGTAGAGGTAGCCGTCCAGGTGGTCGGTCTCGTGCTGCAGGCACCGGGCCAGCAGACCCTCGCCCTCGACGACGACCTCACCGCCGTCCAGGTCGGTGCCGGTGACACGGGCGCGGGGGTGGCGCGCCAGCGGGAACCACTCGCCGGGGACGGACAGGCAGCCCTCCCCGTCCTCCTCCGAGTGCAGGGGCGGAGGGGTGCCCATCCTCTCCAGGACCGGGTTGACCACGACGCCGCGGGCGTTCGGGCCGTCGGGCACCGGGCAGTCGTAGACGAAGATCCGCAGCCGTGACCCCACCTGGTTGGCGGCCAGACCGACACCGTCGGCCGCCTCCATGGTCTCGAACATGTCGGCGACGAGGGTGCGGACCTCGTCGGTGACCTCCTTGACCTTCTTGGTCGGGGCGTGGAGGGCCCGGTGGCCGATGACGGTGATGGGACGGACTGCCATGCGGACGATTCTAGGATCGCCGACGGCCGTCGACCGCACGCACCCGCTCCGGCGGCCGGGCCCAACGCCTACGCTTCGCCCATGAACTGGATCGAGGTGGTGGGCTGGACGGGCTCGGCGGTGCTGGTGATCTCCCTCCTGCAGACACGCCTGCTGCGCCTGCGGATCATCAACCTGGCCGGTTCGCTCATCCTGCTGGCCTACAACGCGATCATCGAGGTCTGGCCGATGGTCGGACTCAACGTGGTCCTGTCGCTCATCAACGTCGTCTACCTGTGGCGGATGCTGCGCTCGCGGCACGACGCCCAGGCCTACACGGTGCTGGAGGTGGAGCCGGACGACCGCTACCTGGGACACGTCCTGCACGTCCACCGCGAGGACATCGCCCGCCACAACCCCGGTTTCACGCACGACCCCCACGGCGACCACAGCGCCTACCTCGTGCTGAAGGGGGACGAGACCGTCGGGGTCGTCCTCGTCCGGGACGCCGGCGACGGCGTGGCCCAGGTGGTCCTCGACTGGGTCAGCCCCGGCTACCGCGACTTC
>DATISK010000178.1:0-2813 GCA_035581545.1 Ornithinimicrobium sp.
CGCTGGACGGCTTCGGGCCGACCACCGACGCGTCCTACTACTGGCAGCGCGAGATGACCGCCGAGATGAGCGAGAAGCACAGACCGCACCGCTACGTCGAGGACATCGTCTCCCCCGTGCTCGTCATCCACGGCGACAAGGACTACCGGGTCCCCGTCGGTGAGGGGTTGCGTCTGTGGTACGAGCTGCTCTCCTCCTCGGGCCGCCCGGCGCAGGAGGACGGCTCCACCGTCCACCGGTTCCTCTACTTCCCGCAGGAGAACCACTGGATCCTGGCCCCCCAGCACGCCAAGGTCTGGTACGAGGTGGTCAGCGCCTTCCTCGCCGAGCACGTCCTGCGCCAGGAGCCGGCGGCCCTGCCCGAGGTGCTGGGGCTGACCCCGCCCGTCGAGCAGGACCCGACGACCTGAGGGGGGTCAGGACGCAGTCCTGGCCAGGACCTGGTCCCGGCCAGGCCCACCACCGACGGGAACGGCACCGGCCCTGCGGGTGCCGTTCCCGTCAGTGGTGGGACCCTCCGTCCGCGGGCTGGTGGCGCTGCACCGGACCGACCCGGTAGGGCCGCATCATCTCGTTGTCCTCGTGCTCCAGCACGTGGCAGTGCCAGACGAACTGGCCGGGGTTGGTGAACGTCATCCGGATCCTCGTCACCGTGCTCGGGTAGGAGATCACCGTGTCCTTGAGCCCGTGGTCGCCCGCAGGCACGGGGAGCTGCCCGCCGACGTGGACGACGTACTCGGCCTCCTCGACCGTGATCTCGCGGCGCTCCAGGATGCGGAACGGCGTCTCGTGCACGTGGACCGGGTGGGCGTCCGCGGTCAGGTTGTAGACCTCCCACTCCTCGGTGTCCCCCACGTCCGGGTTCTCGGTCACCGGGTCCGCCCAGGTCAGCGGGTGGGCCTCGAGCCCTCTGTCGTGCGGTCGCATCACCCCGAGCAGCGCGGCCGCGGGAGCCTCGCCCTCCTCGACCTCGTGGTCGCCGACGCCGTGCATGTGCTCCAGCAGCGCCAGCTGCCGTACCCGGACGGGGTCGCCGTGCGCCGGCACGTCCGGCAGCACGAGGTGCTCGGCCGGGGTGGTCCGGTCTCGGCCCCTGGCCGGGACGACCCGCAGCTGCATCACCCGGCCGGTGGTGGCCGGGTCGGCGGGGGCGAAGTCCACCCCGATCTCCCCGCCCCCGTAGGGCTCGTCCGGGCCCAGGTTGGTGATGAGGTGCTTCCCGACCGGCACGTCGGTCAGGTCGAGGATCACGTCGGCCCGCTCGGCGGGGGCCATGAGGATCTGCAGGCCGTCCTCGGCCAGGTCGTGCGGCGCGGGCAGGAACCCGCCGTCGTTGCCGATCTGGTGGGCGGTGACGCCCGGGATGCCGCTGAGGTCCAGGATGAGGAAGCGCGAGCCGCAGCCGTTGAGCAGACGCAGCCGGTAGCGGCGCTGCTCGACCTCGTGGAACGGCCACGTCCGCCCGTTGACGATGAGCGTGCTGCCGAAGAACTCCGGGTTCCACACCGGCGCGATCGGGCTGTCGCCCTCGCCGACGTACGGCCCGGGGTAGCCGTCGAAGAAGGCCCTGGTGTCCGGGTAGAACAGCGAACCGTCGGCGTTGAAGGAGCGGTCCTGGATCGCCAGCGGCAGCTCGTAGGTCGGCACCTGCCCACGTCCCCGCGAGCTCGCCGGCGCGGTGGCCGGCAGGACCGCGCGCCGGCCGGTGCGGGCGTCCTTCACCTCGTCCTCGCCGGCCGCCCCGCCGCGCAGCAGGTAGAAGCCCGCAGGTCCGGCATACACGTTGAGGCGGGTGATGCCCAGGGCGTGGTCGTGGAACCACAGCGTGGAGTCGCGGTTGTCGTTGGGGTAGTGCGCGACCTGCTCGCCGCGGCCCCACTTCTCGCCGTAGCGCATCAGCGACTTGCGGGCGAAGAACGTGTACCAGGTGCCGTGCTCGGCGTAGTCGTCCGTCACGTCCCAGGCGTCCGGCAGGTACCACGCCTCCGGGTATCCGTCGGACTCGTCCCCCATCCCCATCGCGCCGTGCAGGTGGACGACCATCGGGACCGGGCCCTGGTAGGTCGTGTACTGGGTCGACGGGTCCACCGGCTCCCCCGGCGGCACGAAGGTCAGTCCCGAGAAGTCCGGTCGCACGTCCGTGCGCTCCACGCCCTGCGGGTCGGGGCGCTGCTCGGGGTTGGCCCAGTGCAGGGTGGGGTCGACGGGCAGCAGGTGGGGCAGGTAGCGGCCGTGGTCGTCGACGAGGTCGTTGATCCACCGGATCCGCACGGGCACGCCGTGCTCGGCCTCGATGGTCATCGACGGGGCGTGGTGCAGCCGCCGGCCCACCCCGCCGTCGGCCGGCCCGTAGCCCCAGACCGTCGTGGCCGGGTGCTCCTCGGGGAGCATCTGCTGGGCGAACTGGCGGACCGAGATGTCGTAGTGGTCGACCGGCCCTCCCCTGCGCCCACGCCGCCGCGTGCGGGGCATCGTGGGCGGCACCAGCAGGGGCGAGGCGAACTGCCTGATCGCGCCCGCCGGCAGGGTGCCCCCGGGCACCTCCTCGGCGACGACCCGTCTGACGCCGGTGACCGGGTCGGTGACCACCAGGACCAGCGTGCCCAGTGCGGTGCAGGTGAGGAAGGAGCGGCGGGAGAACTGATTCATCGGGACCACCTTGTCCGGGCAGGAAGACCGTCACCCCGCCCCGGTCCCCAGGCGTCCGTGGTCGGGGGATGCCCCGAGACTACTGGACGTAGGAGAAGCGCGCCAGGGTCTGCTGCGTGACCCCTGCCTCAGGTGGTCGGCGGTGGGTCAGGGGCGGTCGGCCG
>DATISK010000179.1:0-5157 GCA_035581545.1 Ornithinimicrobium sp.
CCAGGCGCGCGAGGACCGCCACGACGGGGACGGCGAGGAAGGCGCCGAGGATCCCCATGAGGATCGTGCCGGCGGCCACCGACAGGATGATCACGAGCGGGTGCAGCGAGATGATCTGGCCCTGGATGAACGGCTCGAGGACGTTGCCCTCGAGCTGCTGGACGAGCAGCACGACCCCCAGCACGAGCAGGGCGACCAGCGGCCCCCGGTCCGCCAGCGCCACGAACACCGCGACCGTCCCGGAGACGAAGCCGCCGACGATCGGGACCAGTCCGCCGACGAAGACCAGCACGCTCAGCGGGAGGACGAGCGGAACCCCCAGCACCCACAGCCCCAGACCGATGAAGACGGCGTCCACGAGCGCGACGAGCAGCTGCGCCCGGAAGAACGCGCCGATCGTCCAGAAGGACTGGGCGGCGATGACGTCGACCCGTGCCTGGTGCCGCTGGGGGACGAGGTCCAGGAAGGGCTGCCAGATGCCTCGCCCGTCCTTGAAGAAGAAGAAGAGCACGACGAGCATCAGGACCGCGCCGGTCACGAAGCTTCCGACGGCCTCCACGGCCACCAGCCCCTGGGTCAGCGCCCCGCCGCCGGCCAGGGCGGTGCCGCCCTGGGCCACGAGATCGGCGACGCTGTCGACGTCACCGGGGAGGACCGCCCAGTCGACCTCCCGCTCCAGCTGGTCCAGGCCGTCGACGACCGAGTCGATGATCGCGGGCAGCTGGGCGACCAGCGCCACCGTGATGAACGCCCCTGCCCCGGCGACCCCGGCGAGCAGCAGCAGCAGGATGACCAGCGCGACGACCGCGTCGGGGACACGGGTCCGGCGCAACCGCCCGGCCAGCGGGTCGAGCAGCGCGGCCGGGAAGAGCGCGAGCACGAACGGGGTGAGGATCAGGCTCACCTGGCTGGACAGCCAGACCAGGCCCACGACCACGACGGCCACGCCGATCGCGGTCCACACGCGGACCCCCCACACGGCGGCGCGGGACCCTTGCTGGGGCATGGGTCCAGTATCTCCCGGATCGCTCCCGGGATGTCTCAGACGCGCCCCCGGAGCAGGGCGCGGAAGTAGACGACCGGCTCGACGTAGCGGTCGAAGGCCCACAGGGCGCGGCTCGGCCGGGTCAGGTCGGGGCGTCGCACGGTCGGCCGGGGTGTGCCGGTCCGGTCGAACTCGGCCAGCAGCAGCCGCCGGCGGTCGACCGTGACGGGGACGATCGTGTAGCCGTCGTAGGTCCGCAGGCCCCTCCCGGTGCGGCTGCGCAGGATGTTGTCGGCCAGCACCTCCACCTGGCGCCGCAGGGCCCCGCCGGAGGGGCGCGTGCCGACCGCCGCGGCGTCGCCGAGGGCCCAGACCCAGGGGACCCTGCGATGGGCCAGGGTGCCCGGGTCGACGTCGATCAGGCCCGCGGGGTCGGTCCCGGCGAGCGGGGCGACCCAGCCCGGTGCCCGGTAGTGCGGCACGACGAAGGCGTGCTCGACGTCGCGGAGGACCTCGGGCCCCTCGCTCGTCTCCAGCGTGACCGACCGGTCGGAGGGGTCGACCCCGGCGACCGTGGCCCGGTGGTGCACCGTGACGCCGAACCGGTCCAGCTCGGACCGGAGCTGCTGCTCGACGAACGGCAGGTCGAGGACGGAGGCGTAGGGCGTCACGAGGTGGACCTCGACGTCCGACAGCACGCCCAGCTCGCGCCAGTGGTCGCAGGCCAGGAACAGCGGTTTCAGCGCCGTGCCGCCGCAGGGGGAGGGCTCGGGCGGGACGGTGAAGACGACCCGGCCGCGGCGGGTGCGCCGGACCACCTCCCACACCGCCTCGGCCTGCTCGCTCAGGTGCGCCGTCGTGGACCAGCCCTGGTCCATCGCCTCGGCCAGGCCCGGTGTCCCCTCCAGGTCCGGCTCGAGCCCCGGAGCCAGGACCAGGTCGACGTAGCCGACGCGCTCACCCGTGGACAGCTCCACCTCGTGCTCGCCGGCGTGGACGGCGACCACCCTGCCCGGCAGCCACGTGCACCCGTCCGGCACGACGTCCTGCATCGGACGGGTGAGCCCGGACATCTCGGCCTGCCCGCCCGCCACGTAGTTGAGCAGGGGCCGGTAGCGGTGGACCGGCCCCGGGTCGATCAGGACCACGTCCTGGCACCCCAGCCGGCGCAACCGGCCGGCCAGGGAGATCCCCCCGTTGCCTCCGCCCACGACCACGACCTCGTGCCGCACGCTCATGGATGCCTCCCACCGTCGGGTCCGCAGGTGCGTGGACCTGCGTCGGTCGGTGCAGCCTAGCGGCAGGTGGCACGATGGGCCCCATGGTTCGTCGCCTGAGGTCCCCGCTGCCCGACCAGCTCGTCGCCGACATCGACCGCGCCGGCTACCTGCCGGCCGTGGTGCACGACGTCGTGCTCACGGCGGTCGGCCGGGACCAGGTGGTCAGCCACCTCGTCCACGCGGAGACCACCTTCGACGAGCAGGCCGTGCGCAACCACCTCACCGTGCTGGTCCTTACCGACCGACGCCTGGTCATCGCGCACGCCGACGACCACGAGGGTCCCGAGCGCCAGCGGATGGCGACCGCCACCAGCGAGACGGTCCCGCTCCGTGCCGTGCGCGGCGTCATGCTCACGCACGTCGTGGCGGACCCGGAGAACTACGACGGGTCCCTCGACGGCCGGGCGGTCACGCTCACCCTCGGCTGGGGCGCGGTGTCCCGGCTCGACCTGCTGCCCGCCCTGTGCGAGGACCCCCAGTGCGAGGGGGACCACGGCTACGAGGGCACCGTCTCCTCCGACGACATCTCCCTGCGGGTGGCGGCCGAGGCCGACGGCGTGGAGCAGCTCGAGCACGCGCTGACCTTCGCCCAGGAGCTGTCGGCCCGCCTGGGGCGGTGAGCCGGATCGACCCGTCCTCCTCGCGGGGGCCGCGCCCGGCCGCCGTCGCCGCCGCGCGCGAGCTCTACCGCCCGCCCGCGCCCGGGGAGGGCCTCGCCTCCGTCCTGCCCGCCGCCCTGGTGGCGCTGGGGGTGGACCTGCCCCACGGCATACCCACCCCGTCCTGGTCGCTGCCAGCCGCGCGGCACGTCGTCGTCGTCCTCGTGGACGGGCTCGGCGCCCGGCAGCTGGAGCGGCGCGGCGGACATGCCCCGTTCCTCCGCACCATGGACGCCGCCACCCCCGAGGCCCGGTGCGCGTTCCCGTCGACGACCGCCACCAGCCTCACCAGCCTGGGCACCGGGCTGCCCGCCGGTGGCCACGGGATCGTCGGCTGGCAGACCGTGCTGCCCGACGGACGCCTCTTCAACCACCTCGGCTGGCGGGACGGACCCGACCCGCTGGTGCACCAGCCGCACCCCACCCTCCTGCAGCACGCAGAGGCCGCGGGGGTGTCGGTGACCACCGTGTCGCGGCCCCTGTTCGAGAGCTCCGGCTTCACCCGGGCCGCGCTGCGCGGCGGAGGGTATGTCGCGACCGAGGACGCGGGCGAGCGGGCCGCCGGCGTGCTGGGGGCCCTCGCCGGAGCCGGCCGCACCGGCAGGAGCCTGGTCTACGCCTACTGGGACGAGGTCGACAAGGCCGGGCACGTCCACGGTCCCGGTTCGATGGAGTGGGGTGAGGCGCTCGAGGGCGTCGACTCCTTCGTCCGCGAGGTCGCCGGCGGGGCGCCGAAGGACACGGTCGTGCTGCTCACCTCCGACCACGGCATGGTCGACGCGCCGCACCTGCACCGCCGCGACCTGGCCCACGACGACGCGCTGGCCGCGGGGGTGCGGATGCTCGCCGGTGAGCCCAGGGCGCCGCAGGCCTGGTGCGCACCGGGCAGGGTCGAGGAGGTCGTGGACACCTGGACGCACGAGCTGGGCGACTCGGCGCTGGTGCTCACCCGCGCGGAGGCCGTGGAGGCGGGGTGGTTCGGCCCGGTGCACCCGGGCTACGAGGAGCGCATCGGTGAGGTCGTGGCCGTGCTGCTGGACGCGACGACGGTCCTCGACTCGCGCCTGCTGCGGCCCCAGGTGCTGGCCCTGCGCGGGCACCACGGGTCGGTCACCGACGCCGAGACCGCCATCCCCCTGCTGGTCCACCGGGCCTGAGCCCGCGCACCGGTCGGCGGCCCCCCGCCGCCCTCGTAGACTGCCCCGGTGGCCGAACTCGTCTTCTTCACCGGGACCATGGACTGCGGAAAGTCGACCCTCGCGCTGCAGATGGACCACACGCACGCCTCGCGGGGGCGGGCCGGGCTGCTGTTCACCCAGCACGACCGGTCGGGGGAGGCGGTGCTCTCCTCCCGCCTGGGGCTGACCAAGCCGGCGCTGGAGGTCAACGACGACCTGGACCTGTGGGAGTTCGTCGTGGAGCAGGTCACGGCCGGGCGACGGGTGGACTACCTCGTCTGCGACGAGGCGCAGTTCTACACGCCCGGGCAGGTCGAGCAGCTGGCCCGGCTGGTGGACGAGATGGCGATCGACGTCTTCGCCTTCGGGATCACCTCCGACTTCCGCACCGAGCTGTTCCCCGGGTCACGGCGGCTCATCGAGCTGGCCGACCGCACCGAGCAGCTGCAGGTCAGGGCGTTGTGCTGGTGCGGCAAGGCCGCCACGGTCAACGCCCGCGTCGTCGACGGCGTGATGGTCGTGGAGGGGGAGCAGGTCGTCGTCGGGGACGTCACCGGCGGCGATGCGCAGGTGCCCACGGTGGAGTACGAGATGCTCTGCCGGCGCCACTACATGCGGCGGATGAACTCCTCGGCGGCCCGGGCGCAGTCCCTGTCGCCGGACGTGCTGCCCTTCGACCTCGACCTGTGCGCGCTGCCGGTGGAGCCACCGCGGGGGTGAACCGGGCGGCCGCCGCCCTCAGCGCTTCCGGTCGGCCGCGCCGAACATGATGTCGTCCCAGCTGGGCACGCTCGGGCGGCCCTTGGACCTGCGCCGGGAGCCCTCGCCGGCTCCCTTCGGCGGCTCGTCGGCGGCGGGCTCCGAGGGAACGGCGGACGTGTCCTCGGCCGCTGCCGAGGTCGTGTCCTCCGGGCCCTCGGGCACCACGACAGGCCCGTCGGCCACGTCGTCGGGGACGTCGGGGGCCGTCCCGTCCTGGGGCACCACCAGGCCGTCGTCCTCCCCCTGCGGGTCGGCGTCGTCCTGGACGTCCAGGTCCTCCTCGAGGTCGTCCT